>NZ_JBHWDU010000017.1:68178-123236 GCF_042734825.1 Kitasatospora sp. NPDC059648
CGCACGCCGCCTGGGCCCCCCCGGGGGCGCCGTGCCCCCCGGTGGTCATTTCCCCGTGCGGGGGGGGGCCGTGGGTGTCCGCGGGGCGCACCCCCCACCGCCCCGCCCCGCCCCGCTCCGAGATCCGAGGTCCGCCGCCATGCGCCCATCCGCTCCCCCAGCCTCCTACCGCGCCGCCAGCGTGGCGCTCGTGCGTGCCATCGCGCGCCCCGACCTGCCGGTTCCCGCCTGGCCGGACCTCGATGGCAACGGCCCCGCTGTGACGCACAAACAGACCGAATGGCTGCGTGCCGTGTGGGCCGACGATCGCCTTGCCCAAGCTCTCGGTCTGGCCAGCCCGGTCCTCACCGATCGTGCCGCCCGCCTCACCTCCGCCCCTCAGCCCGATCCGCGCGAAGTGCGGCGCGCCGTGCGCTCCACCGCCCGCTACCTCCTGCGCATGGCCGGCAGGCCCACGCCGTTCGGGTACTTCGCCGGCGTGCAGGCAGCATCGTTCGGACCGTCCTGCGACCTGCGGTGGGGCGACGGGCACCACTTTGTCACCCGAGCCTCGGCGACCCGGCTCGCACGTGCGATCGAGCGGCTGGAGCACCTCCCCGCCCTGCTGGCCAATCTGGACGTGACAGCGAACAACACCGTCCACGTGCGCGGCGACCGGCTCGTCGTCCCCCACCAGCCGGTCATCCGGCCCGGCGGCGACACGGCCGCAGGCGAGACGACCCTGCGCCACACCCGGCCCGTCACCTTCGCCCTCGCCGCCGCACGCCAGCCGATCCGCTTCCAGGACCTGGCCGACAAGGTCCACGCCGAGTTCCCCGCCGCATCCGCCGAACAGGTCACCGGCATCCTGTCCGAGCTCATCACCCAGCGGGCACTCATCACGAACCTTCACGCCCCGGCGACCGACCCGGACCATCTCGGGCACCTCCTGACCGCCTTGGAGAGGGCCGGAGCCGAGCAAGTCGCCGATGCGGCCGGGATCCTGGCCGATCTGCGTACCGCTGACGGCAGCCCTCCGGCTCCGGCTGTCGATCTGCGGCTGGACGCCGACCTCGTCCTCCCGCACGCGGTAGCCGACGAGGCCGCCCGAGCCGCCCACCTGCTGGCCAGACTCAGCGCCGCTCCCCACGGCACGGCAGCATGGCGGTCCTACCACCAGAAGTTCTACGAGCGCTTCGGCCGCGGCACGCTGGTGCCACTGCTCGACATGGTGGCGGACAGCGGGATCGGCTGGCCCGACGGCTACCCCGGCGCCCGGCCTTCCAAGGTGCCACGCTTCGACGAACGCGACGAACTGCTCGCAGCCCTCGCCCAGCGGGCCGCACTCGACGGCGAGCACGAGATCGTCCTCGACGAGGAGCTGCTGGCCGCGCTCGACCTGGGCCCGGCCCCGCTTCGGCTGCCCCCGCACCTGGAGATCCTCGCCCGCCTCCACGCCGGCTCCCAGCACGCCCTCGGCCGCGGCGACTTCCGGCTGGAGGTGGTGTATGCGTCCCGGGCGGCCGGTGTCTCGGTCGGTCGATTCCTCCACCTTCTCGAGCCTGGGCACCGGGCGGCGTTCACCGACGTGCTGACGCACCTGCCGACGATGGACGAGCACGCCCTGACCGCGCAGCTCTCGTTCCCGCCGCTGGACCCGGCGACCGGGCACGTCGCCCGCAGCATGGCGACCGGCCAGTTGGTGATCAGCCTCGCCGAGCACCGCCCCGCGGCGGAAGGCGTCCTCGGTCCGCAGGACCTGGCGGTGGGATGTGACGGGCGGCGCATGTACCTGGCGGCACCGGCGCTCGGGGTACGGGTCGAAGCCGCCGCCACCCACGCCCTGAATCTGCGCACCCATACCCCGCCGCTCGCGCGGCTGATCACCGAGCTGTCTCGTGCCCAGGCCGCGCAGGTGACCCGGTTCGACTGGGGCTCGCTCCACGCGCTGCCGTTCCGGCCCCGGCTGCGGCACGGCCGTGTCATCCTCTCCCCGGCCGCCTGGCGGCTCAGCACCGCCGAACTCCCCTCCGACAACGTCCCCCAGCAGGTGTGGGACGACGCCCTCACGTCGTGGTCGACGCGGCGCCGGGCCCCGCGGCACGTGATGCTGGCCGCCGACAGCCAGGGCCTGCCGCTCGACCTCGACCACCCCGGCCACCGGGCGCTGCTACGCGAACACCTGCGCTCCGCGCCGCATGCGGTCCTCGTCGAGGAGCCCGACCCGGCCGACCTCGGCTGGGCCGGCGGCCGGGCCCACGAGATCGCCATCCCGGTCACCGCCACCCGCCCCCCGGCCTGGCCACGCCTGCCCAAGCCCACCGCAGCCCGGATCCTGCAACGGGACCACGGCGACGCCCCGGGCACCTCCCGTGTGCTCCTAGCCTCCCTCTACGGCGATCTGGAACGCCAGGACACCGTCCTCGCCCGGCACCTACCCGACCTCCTCGCACGGCTCGGGCACCCGAAGTGGTGGTTCGTCCGATTCCGCGACCCGCGCCAGCACCTGCGGCTGCGCATCGCCCTGCCCGACCCTGCCGCCTTCGGACCCGCCGCCGCCGTGATCAGTACCTGGACCGCCGAACTCCACCAGGCCGGGCTGCTGTCCGAGGTTGTGTACCCGACCTCCTACACGGAGACCGGACGATGGGGCGAGGGCCCGGCGTGGGCCGCAGCGGAGGAGGTCTTCCGCGCTGACTCCGCCGCTGTTCTCGCCCAGCTGTCCCAGCCCTCGCTGCCCGATCGGCAGGCGCTGCTCGCCGCCCACGCGGCCGCCATCGCAGCAGGGTTCACCGGCTCGCCCACCGCCGGGCTGCGCTGGCTCGTCAACAACGTCCCCGCCCACGCACCGGCCGTCGTGCCCAGGCCGGTGTTCAAGGAGGCCGTACGTCTCGCGGACCCGGCCCGCGACTGGGCAGCGCTGCGCGCCGAGCCCGCGGGCACCGCCATCGCCGACGCCTGGGCGGGCCGCCACCAAGCCCTCGACGCCTACCGCCGGCACTTCCCCAGCCCGCACACCCAAGGCGTCCAGGCGGACGACGTCCTCGGCTCCCTCCTGCACTGCTCCTACGTCCGCGCACACCGCATCGACTTCGACGACGAGGCCCAAGTCCTCTACCTGGCCCGCGCCGCCGCCCTCGCCCGCCTCTCCCGGGACGGTGACCAGTGACCACCCCGCACCCCGCCCTGCGACTGTCCGACCGGATCGCCGAGCTGCTCGCCGACCCGGCCGACGCGCCGACGGCGTGGACGTCTCGCCCGCAGTGGCGCCAGTCCCTCGCCCACGGCGCCCCGGGCATCGCCCTGCTCCACATCGAACGCGCCGCCACCGGCCGGGGCCCGTGGGAGCCGGTGCGTGCCTGGCTGTCGGTCGCGGCCGACGCCCCGGTCACGAGCGGGGGCGACAGCTACCTGTACTACGGCGCGCCTGCGCTCGCACACGCCCTCGCCTGCGCCGCCCAGGCCCGGCCCGGCTCCTACCAACGCGCGCTTGCCCACCTCGACCAGGCCGTGGCCGCCGACGCGGTGCGTCGCTGCGACGAAGCTCTCGCCCGGATCGACCGCGCCGACTTACCGGCGCTGGCCGAGTTCGACGCCATCCGCGGCCTGGCCGGCGTCGGCGCCGTACTCCTGTGCCGGGCCCCCGGCGGCGAGACGATCCGGCGGGTCCTGGGCTACCTGGTCCGCCTGACCGAGGACGTCAAGCACAACGGCGAGGTCCTGCCAGGCTGGTGGACCCCGGACGGACCGTCCGGCAAGCCGGACGAACGGTTCCCGAACGGGCACGCCAACACCGGCGTGGCACACGGCATCGCGGGCCCGCTTGCCCTGCTCTCCCTCGCGCTGCAGCACGGTGTAGAGGTTGACGGGCAGCGCGAGGCGATCCGCACCGTCCTGGCCTGGCTGGCGCGCTGGCGCGACGGCCACGCCTGGCCGTACTGGATCGCTCCCGCGCACCTGACCGGCCCCGACCGCAGGCCGCTGGCGCCGCAACGGCCGAGCTGGTGCTACGGCACCGCCGGCATCGCGCGCGCCCAGCAACTCGCCGCCCTCGCCCTCGACGACCCCCGCCTGCGGCACGACGCCGAGAACGCCCTCGCCACCGCCCTGGTGGACCCGAAGGCACTCGCCGCGACCACCGACCTGTCGGCCTGCCACGGCTACGCCGGGCTCGCCCACATCGCCCACCGCGCCGCCGCCGACGCCTCCCCCCGCAACGCCGCCCGGCTTCACTCGGCCGCCGACCTGCTCCTGGACACCACCCACCCGCCCCGCAGCGACCCGGACGAGCAAGCACGACGACTCCTCTCCTCGGCCGGACCCGCCTTCTTGGAGGGCGCCGCCGGCACCGCCCTCGCGCTGCTCGCCGCCGCCACCGGCACCGCGCCAGCGACCCGCTGGGACGCCTGCCTCCTGACCTCCTGACCCGAGGACCTCCTGATGACTGTCTGGATCCAGCACGACCTCACCTTCGCCGACCCCGCCACCGTCGAGCCCATCGCCGCCCACCACCTGGTCCCCGTCCTCGACTTCGCCGAGAAGTCCGGTGCGCTGAATGGCTGGTGGTACATGCGCAAGCGGGGGCTGCGGCTGCGCTACCGCGCCGACGCCCCCGCCCCCGTCGTCACCTCGCTCCTGGACACGCTCGTCGAGGAAGGACTCCTCACCGGCTGGGTGCCCGTCGTGTACGAGCCCGAGACCGGCGCGTTCGGCGGCGACGAGGCCATGGAGATCGCCCACCGGCTCTTCCACACCGACAGCCGGCACCTGATGGCCCGCGCCGCCAAGCCCGACCCGCCCACCCTCGGCCGCACCGAGACCTTCGTCGTCCTCGTCTCCGCCATGCTCCGCGCCGCCGGCCTCGACTGGTACGAACAGGGCGACGTCTGGAGCAGGTTCGCCGACCTGCGGCCCGAGCCTCCCACTCTCGCACCCGAGCAGGTGGCCACCCTGACCGCCGCGATGCGCCGCCTTATGACGCTCGACACCCGCCAACTCACCCGACCCGGTGAACCGCTCGCCGCCCACGCCGACTGGGTCGACGCCTTCGAGAGGACCGGGCAGGACCTCGTCCGCCTGGCCCGGGACGGCCGCCTCACCCGCGGCCTGCGCGCCGTCCTCGCCCACCACACGCTCTTCCACGCCAACCGTGCCGGCGTGCCCGTCGATCACCAATCCGCCACCGCTGCAAGGGCGGTGGCCGCAGTCTTCCACTCCGGCGAAGGCCCCGCGCCCTCGCAGCCAACCATCCGCACAACCACTAGGGTCGCCCACGTGACTACTCTCAGCGACAGCACCGACACCCCGACCGCCGACCAGCTGCGCGACGCCCTCACCGATCGCCTGCTCACCGGGAAGCACATCACCAGCGCCCCGGTCGAGGCCGCCTTCCGCACCGTCCCGCGCGAGCACTTCCTGCCCGGTTTCCCGCTCGACGTCGTGTACGCCGACAACCCGACCTACACCAAGACGGACGGGTCCGGCACGCAGATCAGCGCGGCCTCCCAGCCCACCATCGTCGCCATGATGCTGGAACAGCTCGCCGCCCAGCCCGGTGAGCGGATCTTCGAGGCCGGTGCCGGAACCGGCGTCAACGCCGCCTACATGGGCCACATCGTCGGCCCGGACGGCCACGTAGTCGCCGTGGACGTGGACGACGACCTCGTCGACGGCGCCCGCAAGCACCTCGCGGCCGCTGGCATCACCAACGTCGACGTCGTCCTCGGCGACGGCGCCCTCGGCCACCCCGACGGCGCGCCGTACGACCGGATCATCGCCACCGTGAGCACCAGCGAGATGCCCACCGCCTGGCCCCAGCAGGTCAAGCCGGACGGCCGGATCGTCCTGCCGCTACGCCTGCGCGGCACCGCCTCCCGCGTCATCGCCTTCGAGCGCCGTGGCGACGCCTGGGTATCGGTCAACGACCGGCTCGCCGTCTTCATGCCGCTGCGCGGAAGCATGGACGACGAACGCCGAACCGTCGCCCTCACCAGCCAGGGCGACGTCACGCTCCAGGTCCACAAGGACCAGACCGACGCGGTCGACGCCGCCCAGCTGCTCGGGATCCTCGACACCGAGCGCCACGAGCGCTGGACCGGCGTAACCATCCCGCGCGGCACCACCTACGAGTACCACGACCTGTTCCTGGCCCTCACCCTCCCCAACTCGATCATGCGGATGAGCGTGGCCAAGACCGCCCACGACCGCGGCGTCACCCCCATGCTCCCCTGGGGTGCCATGGCCACCGTCCAGGGCGACTCCCTCGCCTACCTCACCCTGCGCGAAGGCGAACCCGACAGCGACGGCCGCAAGGCCTACGAGACCGGCATCGTCGGTCACGGCCCCGACGGCGCCACGCTCGCCGACCTCGTCGCCGAACAGCTCCGCACCTGGAACACGGGCTTCCGTGGTCGAGCCCTCCGGTTCGAACTCCCGGACGCCACCGCCGCCGACGACCCGGCCGCCGGCCGCTTCGTCCTGGACCGCCCAACCCACCCGATCACCGTCATCTGGGAGTAACCACGTGCACCCGACCGGACCCATAGCCCGGCGCTTCCCGCTGGTCGCCCGGATCCGGCCCGCGTGCCTTCCCCTCGAAGCCCGTGTCGGCCAGCTCCGGGAGCTGGCCGACACGGCCTCGCGGCAGACCAACCCGGGCCTGGCATCTACTGTCTTCAACCAGGCAGCACTCCTCGCCTCCGACATCGGCCTGCCCGGCTACGCCCGCGACCTGTGCCACCGCCACGCCGCGCTCTACCTCACCCGCGGCCCGCTCCCGGCGATGAGCGCCATTCGCGGCCTGGAGCCGCTCGTCAACCTCGCCCGTCTCCACATCCGCGCGGGCCGCCACCAACAGGGCCACCAGCTCCTGCTCGACCTCTACGGGGCCATCACCGGCGCCGTCGAGACGGTACTCGATGGCATCACCGTCCCCGCCCAGCTCACCGAGACCAACGAGCAGCGCGCCGAGGTCCGGGCGTGGCTGTGGCGCGTCGTGCTCGCCGACGGCACCCGCGCCCTCACTTCCGCCGGCCGCTGGAGCGATGCCCTACGCCACCTTGAGGAGCATCGGGGTATCGGGCTGCGCATGCTCGACGGCCGCCAGACCGCCGTCCTCGCCCGCGCCACCACCGACGACCTCCCTGGTGCACTCGCCCTGCTGGCCGCCACCGAGCCGGGTGACCCGTGGGAGGACGCCGTCACCGCTGCGCTCACCGCGCTCTGCCGCCCCGGCAACCGGCACGCCGCCGAGACCGCGATCGACCACTGCCTCGCCTTCAAACCGGTGGAGGGCCTGGCCGTGTTCACCGCCCGTCTCGCCCTGACCACGCTCGACGCCGCCGGACCGGACACGCCCACCGCCCGAAACCTGATCGAGCAACTGTCCAGCCGAACGGGTGAAATGGGTGACGGCTATGCGCTGCGCGACCTCCTTGCCCACCGGGGCGTCCGCGACCGTCTCACCCCCGGCTGGACGGCCGCGCTCGAACAGGCTCTCGCCGCCTGTGCACTGGGCTCCGGTGTCCTGCCCGAGCCCGTTCGCGACCGGCTGGAAGATGCCCTGGCCCGCGCCCGGGAAGTGCTCGAAATGTCCCCGTTCGACCCGGGCTCGCCTGGGGGTAATCCACTTGAACGACGCACTCGAACAGCACCATCCTCGGACGCCCAGACGCCCGTATATCGCTCCTGAACTTGGCTTCTGAGTAGGCAACTTGTCCATCGGAGCGCCCAGGCCAGCAATCCCTCACGCCCGCGCACCGACCCGTATCCGAAGGATCTGTAACGAAGACCAGCACCGACCGGCGGGCCGCGTCCGCCCGACAGAGCAAGGAGTCCTCCCAGTGATCGATTTCAATGTGCTGACCGACCTGGCCCTCCGCGAAGGCATCGAGCGGCTCGGCGTCGGCGTGGTGGTCCGCGACGCCTCCGGCCGGGTCCTGATGATCCGCCGGACCGCGCACGACGTCCTGCCGGGTCTATGGGAGTACCCGGGCGGCGGCCACGAGGACAGCGAACCCATGCCCGCGGGCGCCGCCCGGGAGCTGGCGAAGGAAACCGGCCTTACCGGCCTGCCGCTGGAGTACGTGCGGCACCTGGACTTCACCAACCAGCGCTACCTGCGAGTGCGGCAGTTCGTCTTCACCACCGTCGTTCCGGAGGACACCTCGGTCGTCCTCTCCGGCGACCACGACGATCACCAGTGGGTTCCAGCCGACCAACTGCCCACGACCAGCGACGGTCAGCGCACGGTGATCAAGTGGCTGACCGGCCGCCTGGCGATCCCGGGCTGGCGGCCGGTCGGCGGCTACGTGAACACCATCGCTCGGCCCAGCGCCTACGGCTCGTTCCTCGTCACCGATCCGCAGGGCCGCGTGTTGGGGATGCGCTCCACCACCAACCCCGGCGTGTGGAACTTCCCCGGCGGCAACGTCGAGCACGGTGAGAGCCCCTTTGGCGCCGCGCTGCGCGAGGCCCGGGAGGAGCTGGGTCTGGACCTGGCCGCGGAGAACCCGCAGGTGCTCCGGCGGCGCCTGGTCGCCGTGATCCACACGCAGGCCGACGCTGACTACCCGGTCCCGGTCGTCGGCCATGTGTTCGATGGCGGCACGCTGACCGCGGAGCAGCAGGCCCGGATCCGGCTCGATCCGGCCGAGCACACCGAGTTCCGGTTCGAGACGGCTCACGACTGGCGCTCCCGGATGACCCCCGCCCACTACCAGTGGCTCCGGCAGGTGCTGCGCGCCCACCGCTGCGGTGTCCCGCTCTACCTGGAGCGCCCCGCACCGGCCGATGACGACTTCGAGGGCGTCCTGGTCTTGGTCACCGACCGTGCGGGTCGACTGCTGATGCACCAGCGCGAAGACAGGCCGGGCATGGCCTGGCCCGGCTGCTGGACCCCGATCGGCGGCCGACGCGAGGCCGACGAGAACGCCGAGGAGAGCGCGGTGCGCGAGGTCCGCGAGGAGGCCGGCATCGAGATCACCGGACTGCGGCCCCTCCCCGACCCGCACCACGACCTCGACCTCCCACTCACCCGCGCCCCGCACGCCGTCTGGACCGGCCCCGACAGCGACCTGCAACTCGGCGACGAGCGCCAGGCCGTACGCATGGTCCCCTTCGCTGAAGTACTCAACCTCAACGTCCCGCCCTACATGCACCACTACCTGCCGCTGCTCGCCGCGGCGGCCGACCAGCCCACCGGGAGGACCTCATGACCAGCCGCTATGGCAGCGTCGTCGATGTCTACGTGCTGCTCCGCAGGGCCGACGGCTGCGTGCTCCTCATGGAGCGCGACAACACCGGCTACGCGGACGGGCAACTCTGCCCACCGAGCGGACACCTCGAGGAAGGAGAGTCGGTGATCGCCGGCGCTATCCGCGAGGCCGCCGAGGAAGTCGGTATCGAACTCAGTGAGGCAGCGCTCGGCTTCGCCCACGTCGTCCATCACCGCAGCCCCGAAGGGCAAGGACGCATCGGATTCTTCTTCCTCGCGGACAGCTGGAACGGCGAGCCCATCAACCGCGAGCCCCACAAGTGCGCTCAGCTTCTGTGGGCAGATCCCGCAAACCCCCCGGAGAATACGGTCCCTTACACGGCCGCTGCACTCGCGCAGATCGCCAAGAACCAGCTGTTCTCCCTCGACGGGTGGGACCGCCCATTGACTGCGCAGTGACACCCTCCACCGCACCTGTTGCAGTAGGCGAGCAGAGAATGCAACCTCCTGAACTGGGCAAACCCAGCACACCATTGACAGAACAGCCTGCCGAGCCCCAGAGAAGCCGGTGGCGGCTCGACCGGCTGCCGGCCGACATCGTGCCCTACACCGCGCACCCCCTCGGCGAGATCGCCCACGGCAACCGGCTCTCCACCGTCGGCTGGTCGGCATGACCACGCCCGTCCTGCCCGAGGACGCCGCCCGGCTGCTGCGCGAGACGGCAGGTCCGTACGAGTTGCTGGGCGCATGCTCGCCTAATGGGACTTGCTGAGTCATAGAGACTCGGTGCCGTAGTCGCCAGCAGGTGAGCACTCTCCTCGCCGGAGCCATTGCGAGTTCTGGGGTCAGACCGTGCCCCTGCTGGTCATGATCGTCCCCAGCCACAAGGAAACCTTCGGCCTTGTGGCGCTGGAGGCGATGAGCGTCGGCACCCCGGTCATCGCCTACCGCGTCGGCAACCTGCCCGCCCTCATCGACCCGACCGGCCACGGCGACCACCTGCTCGTCGACCACGACGAAGGCCCGGCCGCCCTCCACAGGGCGGCGCAAACCCTTCTGGAAGGTGACATACTGTACGCCGCGACTACACAGACCGTGTATCGGAGAGCGGCCGAATTCGAGCCGCACCGAATCGCTGACTTCTTCCTGGAGGCGGTGTCGTGATGCCCGAAACCCCCGCAACCCCTGCGCCGTTGCTGCTCGTCGACGGCTTCAATCTCCTTTGGGCCGGCACCTTCGGCTTCCCTGCCCCGATCCACTCGCGCGACAAGACCCGCGAGCTGACCGGCCTGTTCGCGTTCTTCGCCCTGCTGCGGGCCGCGATCCGCGACGACCTCGACGTCGCGCAGCCCGAGGTCCTGGTCGTCTTCGACGGCGAGCACGGCGCCGCCGACCGCGTGGCCACCGACCAGGAGTACAAGGCGAACCGGGAGGCGACAGCGGAGGCGCTCAAGCCTCTTCAGTTCCTCACCCCAGTCAAGGACGGCCTGGACGCACACGGGATCCCGTGGGTCGAGGTCGACGACGCCGAAGCCGACGACGTCATCGCCACCCTCGCAACCCAGGCCGCCACTTCCCGGCCGGTCCTGATCATGTCGCGCGACATGGACTTCTACCAGCTCCTCGACGACCGCGTGCGCATCCTCAACCGCTCCCGGAAGTCGTCCCAGCGGATCATCACCGCCGACGAGATCGTCGCCCGGTATGGCGTCAGCCCCGCCCAGTGGCCGGCATTCCGCGCCCTGACCGGCGACAAGTCCGACAACATCCTCGGCGTCCGGGGTGTCGGCCCGAAGGTCGCCGCCACCCTGCTGAGCGACGGGATGCGGCTGCGCGACCTTCCCGGCTCCGGGCGGCTGACCGGCGCCAAGGGCACTGCGATCACCACCGCCTGGGCCGACATCCTCCGCTGGGAGGTGATGATCACGGTGCGCCGCGACCTGGACGTGCCCATCACCCTCAGCGGCCAGGCGAGCCCCCAGCTGCCCAAGCCCGCCGACGTCGTCGAGAAGCTGGGGCTGTGGTGACCGGTGCCGTACCGGGCCCGGTCCTGGCCGCCTTCGCGCACCCCGACGACGCCGAACTGTGGGCCGGCGCCACCCTCGCCCTCCACGCCAGGTACGCCGCCGTCACCATCGTTGTCCCGCAGCGCGACAACGTCCGCGACACCGAGGCCCGCAAGGGCGCCGCGGCCCTCGGCGCCGACCTGCACCAGGCCCCCCCGACTCGACCACGCCACCGTGCAGCAACTGTTGCTGGAGAAGCGGCCGGAGATCGTCATCACCCACCCGCCAACGACGTCCACCCCGAGCACCGGGCCGTCGCCGCCACCGTGCTCGCAGCCGTCCCCGAGCCCAGGATCGCCACCGGCCGTCCGAGCCGCTTCTACACCTGCGACACCTACAACTCCCTTACCCTCGACGGACCGGTCCGCGCCGACGTGATCGTGGACGCCACCGCGACCTTCGACACCAAGATGGCCGCGCTGCGCGAACACGCGAGCCAGCCGATCGAGCAGCACTCCGGCCCCATGGCCGAGACCCTCGGCAGGCTCTGGGGCGCCCGCATCGGCGCTCAGTACGCGGAGGCGTTCACTGCCGGGCCGATCCTCGGCTGCCTGCCCGGCGCCACCCACCTCTGAGGCGCCGCACTTCGCGGCCCACCCACCGTCAACTCACCCCAAAGGGATGACCATGACGTCCGCGCGGAGCCGGTACGTCGAGGAAGGGAGACGCTATCTGGGTACTCAGGAGCTGTAAGGGACGTACGGCAAGTGGGCCTGGTCGGTCCGTGTCTCACAGCGAACGCGCTTGCTGTCCAGCCGAGCTGACGAGCCGACAGACTGTGGCTTCAAATCCCTCCACACCTCGAAATCTTGGCCGAACGCCTGCGCGCGGCCCGTCCGGGCGTGATGATCTGGAGTGTCGTACCTGATGCAGCACCGGCCGAGGAGCCCGCGATGCCCGACCTGCAGGAAGCACAACAGATCGCCGAGAGCCTGGCGTTGACCACCGCGACCGCGGTCGCGACCGCGATGGGAACCGACAGCTGGCCGGCCGTCCGGGGCCTGCTCGCCAGGGTCTTCCACCGGCGGGGCCACGACCTGGCCGAGATGGAGCGCCGACTCGACGCCGACGCAACCCTCGTGGTCGGTGAGGAGGCCGCCCAGGCCCGCTCGGAACTGGTCCCGCCGTTGCGGCGCCAACTGCTGGCCCTGCTGCGCGAGGACCCGCAGGCCGCCGACGAGCTCCGCGAGCTGATCGACCGGGTGCGCGCCGAACTGCCGGACACCACCAACTGGACCCAGAACGTGACGGCTTCGGACCACGCGATCGTCAACGCGGTACAGGGGGGTGACCAGCACAACCGGTTCATGGACAGGCGGGAGGACCGCGAAGCGGGCGGGGCCGGCGCGTGACCGGGGAGCCCGCACCGCAGGGGAGCGTCTTCACGCAGAACATCATCGCCCTGGGCGGCCGGGTGAACGCGGTCCAGCACGGTGACCAGTACAACTACATCTACCGCGCCGAACCGCCCTACCGCGTGGAGCCGTTCCCGCTCGGCGGCCCGGACTCCCCCGCTCCGGGGCTGGCCCGGGTGCCCAGTCGGCTGCTGACGGCCCGTCACCAGGTCGTGCCGTTCTTCCCGCGACCGGAGCTGGACCTGCTGGCCGCCTGGCGGGAGGACCCCGCGCCCGGCCTGTCGGTGCGCCTGCTGCACGCCGAGGGCGGGCGCGGCAAGACCAGGCTGGCGGCCGAGTTCGCGGCCCGCTCGGCGCAGGCCGGCTGGACGGTGGCCCAGGCCCGGCACCGCAGCGAGGTGGCCTCGGCCGGCGGTGGCGACCAGAGCCTGGCGGTGCGCCGCCCGGGACTGGTGCTGGTGGTGGACTACGCCGAGCGCTGGCCGCTGGCCGACCTGCTCACCCTGGTCCGCCAGCACCGGGAGGCGGTCCGCGACCGGCTGCGGCTGCTGCTGCTCTCCCGCCCGGCGGGCGACTGGTGGCAGGGGCTGGCCCACCAGCTCGCCAAGCTCGACGTCTTCGACGCCGAGACCGTCCCGCTGGCGCCGCTGCCGGAGGATGCCGGGGTGCGGGCCGGGATCTACGCCTCGGCCCGGGACAGCTTCGGCGCGGCCCTCGACCTGCAGGACCCCGCCGGGCTGGGCGTGCCGGCGGAGTTGGACGATCCGCAGTTCGCACTGACACTGGCCGTGCACATGAAGGCGCTGGTCGACGTGGACGCGGCCCGCCGGGGCGTCACCCCGCCGTCGGGGCGGGACCAGGCGGCGCTCTCCTCCTACCTGCTGGACCGCGAGCACGACCACTGGCGCTCCTCGCACGACGGGCCGCACGCTCCGCTGCGCACCAGCGAGGGGGTGCTGCGTCGGGCGGTCTACCTGGCCACCCTCACCCGCCCGCTGCCCTCGGAGGTGGCGGTGCAGTCGCTCGTCCGCACCGACGCGCTCGGCGGATCCGAGCCGCCGGACGCGGCGGCCGTGGCCGTCGCCGACCACGCCCACTGCTACCCGCCGCAGGATCCGGACCTGGTCTTCGAGTCGCTCTCCCCCGACCGCCTGGCCGAGGACTTCCTCGCCCTCACCCTGCCCGGCCGCGAACAGCTGACCGGCTACCACGCGACCGACGACTGGGCCACGACGGCCCCGGCGCTGCTGCTCGACCACGCCGCGGACGCCGAACCGCCCGCCCTGGCCCGCCAGGTGCTCACCGTGGTGATCGAGGCCGCGCACCGCTGGCCGCACCTGCTACGCCGCCAGCTGGTGCCGCTGCTGCTGGCCCGGCCCGCGCTGGCGACCGCCGCCGGCGGTGCCGCGCTGTTGCGGCTGTGCGAGCTGGCGGAGCTGCCGGGCGGCGTGCTGGAGCGGATCCGCCCGCACCTGCCCGACCACCGGCACGTCGAACTCGACCTGGCCGTCGCCGTGTTCACCCGGCGGCTGATCGAGCACCGGTTCGCGGCCGGCCCGGTCTCCACCCTGGAGCGGGCGGAGTTGATGTACGCCCTGGCCTGGCGGTTGGACAACGCGGGCCTGCACATCGAGGCGTTGGCGCCGCACGAGGAGGCGGTCGAGCTGCGCCGGCAGCTCGCCGCGGACGATCCAGGGCAGCTGGCCGAGCTGGCGACGGCGCTCAACGGCCTTGCGGCCGTGCGGACCAGCGCGGGCCGCTACCAGGAGGCGCGGGAGCCGCTGGCGGAGGCCGTCGCGCTGCACCGGCGGCTCGCCGAGACCGACCCGGCCGGACAGCTGCCCGAACTGGCGATGGCCCTCACCAACCAGGCAGTGCTGCTGCTGCGGCTGGGCCGCGCCGCCGAGTCGGTCGCGCTGGCGCGGGAGGCGGCCGACACGTACCGGGGGTTGACGGCCCGGCCGGACGGTGCCGAGTACCGGCCGCAGCTGGCCACGGCGCTGACCAACCTGAGCAACAGCCTCGCCGAGTCCGGCCGGGCCGTGGAGGGGCTGGCGGTGGCCAGCGAGGCGATGGACCGCTACCGTGAGCTGGCCCTGGCCGATCCGGACCGCCACCTGCCGGACCTGGCGATGACGGTGATCAACCAAGGCCAACGCCTCACCGACGCCGGCCGGTTCGAGGAGGCGCTGCCCGTCTGCGAGGAGTCGGTCGCCCTGCAGCAGCAGCTGGCCCGGATCAATCCGGCCGCCCACCTGGGCCGGTTGGCGATGGCCTGGGACAACCTGGGCAACCTCCTCGCCCGGCTGGAGCGGCGGCCGCAGGCGCTGGCGGCGACCCGCGAGGGCCTGACGGTCCGTGAGCGGCTGGCCGCCGCCGACCCGGTGCTCCATCTGTCGGATCTGGCCAAGTCGTTGACCAACCTCAGCATCCGGCTCTCGCAGAGCGAGGGCAGCGGCACGGCCGAGGGCCTGGCCTCCGCACAGCGCGCGGTGGAGCTGTTCCGTCCGCTGGCCGAGGCCAACCCCGCCCACCTGCACGACTTCGCGACCTCGCTCTTCATCCTCGGTCACTGGCACACCCTGCGCGAAGAGCACACGGAGTCGCTGGCGGCGACCAACGAGGAGCTGGCCGTGCGCCGCCGGCTGGCCGAGGCGGATCCCGCGGTGCACCGGCTGCGGCTGGCCGAAGCACTGGCCACGGCCGGGCGCCGACGCGTCAACGCGGGCCGAATGGCGGACTCCTTCGAGCTGCTGGGCGAGGAGGTCGCGGTGCGGACAGCCGCCGCGGCCGCCGGGTCGGTCGCCGAACTC
The DNA here is from genome assembly GCF_042734825.1 of Kitasatospora sp. NPDC059648. Classification (NCBI taxonomy): domain Bacteria; kingdom Bacillati; phylum Actinomycetota; class Actinomycetes; order Kitasatosporales; family Streptomycetaceae; genus Kitasatospora; species Kitasatospora sp. NPDC059648. The sequence continues at coordinate 83,606 of NZ_JBHWDU010000017.1, forward strand.
GACTCACTGCACCGCACCGTTGGGCTGTGCGGCCTCCATCTGGCGCAGACCGGGCGGGCGCCGGAGGCGGTGTGGGTGACGGTCGAGGCGCTGCAGGGCCTGCGCGCCGCGATCGCGGGCGACCCGCAGGCCCATCACCTGCACGTGCTGCGGGGCAGCGTCCTGCTCGGCCTCCGGCTCGCCGAGGCCGGCCAGGTGGATCAGGCACTCGTCCCGACCCAGCAGGCCGCGGCGGGGTTCGTCCGGCTGGCCGGGGCCAACCGGGCAGCCCATCTCGCGGACACCGCGCATGCGTTGAAGGCCCACGCGGTGCTGCGGCTGCGCGCGGGAGTGGACTACCCGAACGCGCTGATCACCGCCGAGGGCGCCTACCTGGCTGCCCGGGAGCTGGCACCCGAGCAGCTGAACGGTGACCACCTCTACCCGGGCCTGCCGGACTTCACCACCACCTACGCCGTGGCCCTGGAGGCCGTGGGCCGCACCGAGGAGGCCGCCGCCGTCCGGCACGAGCAGAGCGGCGGCTGACCAATTCGGCCCCTCCAGTCGCCCGCCGAACAGGAGTCACAGTTGGGCGGTGAGGTGGAGGTTGAGCAGCCGGACGGCCCGGCGGTGATGCCGCTGCGAACGATGTGGTTCCCGCTGAGAGAGGGGGCACAGTGGCCCGAGGGGTCAGTGCAGCTGCGTTCTCGCCCGATGTGAGTGTTTAGGAATCTGACGGCTAGTAAGGATGCGCCGACGGAGTGCAACAACTCGCCGACGGAGGAACATTCATGGCATCGGGTGTCGCGGTCAACGATGTGTGTGTGCAGGAGTACCAGGCCCTGAAGCTCGGGAAGCACAAGTACGTCGTCTTCAACCTCATGCACCGGTTGCTGCGCGACGACCGTGTCGGCGCGGTCATGGGTACCACCGGGGGACACACCAGCGGCGCCTGTTCGACATGCGGATTCCCAGCCCGATCGCGTAGGCGCCTTCGAGGTAGTCTTCGAGCTCGTCGTCGAGCCGACTGAAGTAGACAGCCTCGCGGACGATCTCAATCGGCCCGAAGCCGGTGAACGCTCCCATCTCCGGTGGGCACTTCTCCTTCAGGTAGTGCTTCGTGGCCATCTGGACGGCCTTGGGGAAGCCGAGCAGCACCGCCTGCAGCGCTGTTTCGTCGCGGTCCGCCAGGTAGTTGTTGAGGGCTCCGACGAGCTCGTCGGCCAGGCGGAGGTCGCCCCCTCCGAGCGTGGTGACCGCGTCCAGACGATCGTGGGGATCCTTGACGAGGGCGAAGACCCTGCTTCGCCCGGGGCTCGTGTGTGCGATGAACGCATGGACCATTGTCGTGTCCTGCCAGACGTCTCATGAGCGGCCACTCCGCACAGCCGTGCGTCAGCGCCGCCACAAAGGGGGAGAGTCCGCACAGTGACGTGTCGCCCGGATTACGGATCCGCGCGCATGGTCAACCAGACGGGGCCGTCACGCCCGGCACTGGAGCCCGGGAATGCATAGCGACGGCAAGCTATCACGAGACCACAGCGCTCCCAAACCGCCGTCCGCGGAGGATGGTTGACCATCCTGGATGCACCAGCGAGAAGCAGCCATCGCATAGGAGAGCCCGTGTCTTCGCAGTTCATGACCGTCAAGGAGACCGCTGAGTACCTGAACATGTCCGCTCAGTGGGTCTATCGCGAGGCAGCCAAGGTCGGGCTCGTTCCGTACCGGTTCGGGCGGGGGCAGAACGCCAAGCTGCAGTTCAAGGTCGCGGAGGTCCAGGCCTGGGTGAAGCAGCAGAGGACGTCCGGCGGCTAAGTCCCGAACGTTCGGGGCCCTGTTCCAGGGTGGAACAGGGCCCCACGCGTGTCAGGCCGCGAGGCCGAGGTCGAGGACCTGGGCGGCGTGGCCGATGGAGCCGGGCATGAGGTGGCGATAGATCTTGAAGGTGATGTCGATGCTCTTGTGGCCCATCCACTCGGCGACGTCGGTGATGGGGATGTTGTGGCCGAGGCAGTTCGAGGCGAAGAAGTGGCGCAGGCCGTAGATCGTCATGCCCTCGGGGATGTCTACACCGCCGGCCCTTTTGATCCTCTGCCACTCGTTCTGCAGATAGTAGTACGGGAACGGCTTGGTGATGTCCAAGGGATGGCGGAGGAGGTAGCCGTCGACGGTGCCGTACTTGTCCGCGTACGAGAGGATGCTGAGCCGGGTCCGGGCCGGCAGCGGGACGTCGCGGTAGTCGCCTTCCTTGCGATGCTTGAGCGGGGCGTAGCCCTTGGTGGTCTGGTTGACCTGTTCGGTGACGCGGTAGACGTCTTCGGCGACGATGTTGTTGACGTTCACGGCGGCGGCCTCGCCGTTGCGCAACCCACACCCGCTCATGAGGTCGGAGATCAGGAGAAAGGTGTCGTCGGCTGAGGACCGTATGCCCTGGAGCTGGGCGGGGGACGGGATGACGGCACGCTTCGGGTCGTACTGGGGCGGCTTGACGCCGTCGAGCGGGCTTTCGTCGTACAAGCCCAGGCGGTGCGCGTCGAGGAGAATCGCCTTGAGCTTGTCGAAGGCGTTGGACTGGGTCGCCAAGCCAACGCCGTTGCGCTCCATGGTCTGGATGAAGGCGTCGACGACCTTGTGGTCGAACGTGCCCATCCGGCGGCTGTGAAAGGCTGGGAAGAGGTGGTGTTCCAGGAGTGAGTCGAGGTGCTTCAGCGACGCCGGGCCGAGGTCGCGCTGGCCGGCCTTCCACTCCGCGACGTACGCTCCGAACTGCATCACGCCGTACTTGCGGATGCGGTCCGCCTTGGTCTGATTCTCCGGCCGGGCGCGCTTCGCGCGGTAGAGCTCGGTGAGCCGGTCGATCGCTTCCGCCTGCGTGGGGAATCCGGACTCCTCGGTCTGCCTGCCGGCCGCGCTGCGGTAACGGATCTTGTACTCGTGGGAGCACCTCGACCACCGGCCCTGCGGATGCTCGCAATCCTTGAAGAAGGTGCCCATGCCGTGCACCAGGTTCCTCGCTGCCATCCCCGGAGGCCTCCGTCCCGTCCAATGCTGACGTTTTGCTGACGGCAGATGGTCCACCAGACCTCTGACCTGGGAAGAAACGGCAATCCCGTGATATGTGGTGGAACTTCATCGGCCGATCCGGTGAGGAGATCGTACAAGCACGGAACGACTGGGAGAAGGGTTCCCGGTTCGGCGAAGTGCACGGCTACGACGGCGGCCGGCTGCCCGCCCCGGAGCTGCCCTCGATTCCCTTGAAGGCGCGGGGGCGAGTGCGCTGACCTGCGGAGACGCGTGTCGGCGGATTGGTAGAGACGGTCGGCCGCCGGTGCTGCGGTGGCCGGTCGACCCTGGCGGGTAGTGATGGCTGGGTCGTGTGCCGGAGGGCGGGCGAGACGGGAGTCGAAGATCCGCAGAGCCTCACGTGTGAGTGGGCGTGACAGCGTTTGCTCGGATGAATGCTGACCTTTTGCTGACTTTCCTGACGGTGCATCAGACCTTCGGTGCCTGGCGCTCAGGTCGTCCGGTACGCCGGACGACCTGCCCGCGCCGCTCTGCTCCGGGCCTTCCGCTCGCTCCACTACTCCGTGAGCTTGACTCTGTCGGGGATCTTGGGCGACAGGGCTCAAGTGCCAAGGGTCCGCCAGGACTTCGGCCGAGGGATGTTGTTCTCGTCCAGGTATGTCTGGAAGGCGGTCGGCGGTCTCGTCGGGGGAGATCCCTCGGTGACTTGCCGGCCGCTTAGAGCGTCCGCCAGTAGGTCATCGGATGCGTGGGCTTCGAGGCCGGGTGTCCCAGCGGTAGAGGGCCAAGCCCGTGTGATCAGGCGCCGGACGGTGATGATCGTGCTGGCCAGGGCAAGGAAGAACTCGACTGCCGCTCTGCGGCGCTCGGTGCAGCGCCGCAGCTTGCCGAAGTTGTTCATCCAGGAGTTCGTACGCTCCACCACCCGGCGGCCGCCGGCCTGGATCGGGGTCTTCACGCCGCGTGGGGCGATTCGGGCGTCGATCCCGCGTTCGGCCAAGTGGCCGTGGACCGGGCGGTAGTCATAGCCGGCGTCCAGGGCCAGGCGCGGATGCTCTGGCAGGGGACCCAGAGCCGCTTCCAGGGCGGTGAAGCGGTCGAGGGGGGCGGGCAGCACGGTGTCGTCGCGGACGTTGGCGGGCACCGGCTCGGTGACCAGCGGTATGCCGGTGCCATCCGTCAACTGCGAGCGCTTCAGGCCGAGTTTGCCTCGGTCGACCGGGCTCTTGCCGGCGCATTCACCACCTGAGGGGGCTTTGGTGAGGCAGCCGTCGGCACTCAGACGGTCGGGTTCGAGGCCGACCATGCGGTCGTAGGCGGCGAGCGCGAGTTTGTGAAGCTCGGCCATCACTCCGGCCGCGGCCCACTCATCGCGGCGGCGCCGCAGGGTGGTGGCCGAGCAGTACTCGTCGGCGACTCGTTCGTATCCGCAGCCGAAGACCAGGACCTGCACCAGACGGTCGAAGACGACGGCGTCGCCGATCCGGGGCCTGTGGCAGCCGAGCGGGTGCCGGTCCTCACGCGCGGGCAGCAGCGCGAGGAATTGGTCGCGGATCGGGTCGAGAATGCATGATGGGACAGCAGGCACGGATCCCCCCGTGATCATGAAGCGTAGAGAACTCCATGATCGGGTTAACCGTGCCTGCTCTGCTGACACCACCTGAAGCGCCTACTGGCGGACGCTCTAAGCGCCTTCGCGTCACCGGCCCAGGGGCCGCTGCTCGGTAATCTGCTGCCAGTCCGGTTAATCCGGCGCGCCAACACCGTGGACAGCGCGACGTTCAGCACGATGACCATGGCCGGCCCGGCGCTCGGCGGCCTGCTCGCCACCTGGAGCACCCCGGCGGCCCTCGACCTCGACGCGCTCACCTTCCTGGCCTCGCTTGCGTGTGTGCTGCGCCTCACCGGCCAACGCGACACCGCCCGCACGGAGTTCGCTGGTCTGAGCCTGGTCGAACTGCGCGATGGCTGGCGCTACAGCGTGCGGCACAGCTGGATCCTCTGGCTCACTGGCCTGGCGATGGTACTCAACGTGGTCTGCATCGTGCCGTTCTACACCGTGCTGCCGCTCCGACTGCGCGATCTCGGCTTGCCCGCCGGTGTCTACGGGCTCGCGTTGGCCGCCCAGGGCCTGAGCGCAGTGCTGGTCTCGCTGGCCTTGGGACGGGCCCGGCGCCTGCCCCGGGCCGGGCTGCTCGCTCCGGCGGCCTCGCTCGGCGTGGCCGGGGGCGTAAGCCTGCTGGCTCCCCAGCGAGCAGGCCGCTGTCGCGGCCGGGGTGTCGATGCCGCTCGGACCACGCTGGTTCCGTGAGGGTGGCGGCATGCCACCGGACAGTCTCGAAGAACCGTCAGCCCGTCGAACAGGGTGTCATCGTATTCGGCGTGTCGCGCTGGCCGATTGGCTTCTCGCAACGCGGAAGATCCCGGGCCGCCGCCTGCGGAACACGGTCCAGGACCAGCGGCGGCCGGCCGTCGTGGTCTGGGCGGGCGGGCACCTTCGCCAGCAGGTCGACCAGCCAGGGCGAGCTCCAGGAGCGGGTGTCCCCGAGCCCCCGATGACTTCCCGGACAGTTCCCTCTGCCGGGGGAGGTGCCCGCACCCGAGGGAGGATGTCCGGGTGTCCGGCTGCTCCCTAGGGTTCGGGACATGAAGCTGACGAACACTCGGTTGACGAAGGCCCGGTCGGCGACCACTCACTTCGGCCCGCTCCGGCGGCGGCAACTGCTCGGCGCCACCGGCCTCGCACTGCTCTCCCCCGTCCTCGGCACCTCGCTCGCCCGCGCCGCGTCGAGCGGTAGCACCCCGGTGGGCCCGCCCACCCTCACTCTGCCCGCACCGACCGGGCGCCACCCCGTCGGCACAACCACGGTGCACCTGGTGGACCACGCGCGGCGCGATCCCTGGCGGGACAGCGGCAGCGCACGGGAGTTGATGCTCACCCTCTGGTACCCGGCGGTGCTCACCCCTGGGTGCGAGCCTGCACGCCAGCTGTCACCCGGGGTCGCCGCGCAGTGGCAGCCGAGCGCACAGTCGGCGTTCGGTCTCACCCCTAACGCGCTGGACTGGGCGGCCATCCGCACCCAGGCGGTCCCCGGCGCCCCGGTCCGGCGCGGTGAAGGCGACCGCGACGGCCGCCTGCCCGTACTGCTCCACTCCCCGGGCCACAACATGCCGCGTGGCCTCGGTACTGTCCTGGCCACCGAGTTGGCCAGCCGCGGCTACACGGTGGTCGCGCTCGACCACACCTACGAGACGGTCGCCGTCGAGTTCCCCGGTGGCCGGGTCGAGAGCATGCTGAAAGCGGTCGACCAGGCCGCGCTGCCGGCCCTGATGGGTGTCCGGGTGGCCGATATCCGCTTCGTCCTGGACCAGTTGCCCCGGCTGGCCGCCGGCGGGGACGGCCGGGCCGCCGCCCGGCTCCCGCCCGGCCTCGCGGGTCGCCTCTCCTCCCGCGCCATCGGCATGTTCGGCCACTCGCTCGGCGGCGCCACCACCGCCCAGGCGATGCACGACGACCCGCGCATCCTGGCCGGCGCCGACCTGGACGGCGCGGTCCGCTTCGGCCCCGGCCCGAACGGTGAGGTCGGTTCGGTGGTCGAGGAGGGCCTGGATCGCCCGTTCCTGCTGCTGGACAGCGCTCTCGGCAACCACACCAGCCCTGCGCTGACCGACATGTGGCGGCACCTGCGGGGCTGGCACCGCAACTTCCAGCTCGCCACCGCCGGCCACTACTCCTACACCGACCTCCAGGCTCTGCTGCCCACGCTCGCCGCCGCCGGCCGCCTCCCCTCCAGTGCTCTGGCCGACACCGTCGGCACTGTCGACCCGTGCCGCTCACTTCGTGCCCAATCCGCCTACCTGGCGGCCTTCTTCGATCTTCACCTGCGGCACCGCAGCGACCACCGCCTGCTCGACGGTCCGTCAGCCGACTACCCGGAGATGTCCTTCGTCGCCTGACCCCCGCCCGCTCCTCGGCGCGGAACTCCTACCGGGTGAGCGCGCGTCGGTGAGCGCTTCCGGAGCCGCATGGCTCCCGTTCCAGCACGACCGGCCCACGGCTGAACCGTTGGCGATGAGCTGCGGACATCTCGAACATCCTGTCTTTTGCGCAGTCTCTGGGCACAGCTGCTGCGACGCCGTCGCCCCCCGACATGCCGAAGGCGGACACCCAGCGGCTGCTCGACCTCGCCCGCCCGTCGCCGCCCCCCGGGGTCACTTCACGGATCCGGCCATGGCGCCCTGGATGAAGAACCGTTGGAAGCAGAGGAACACCACCACGGGGACCAGCAGGGACAGGAACGCGCCGGGTGCGAGGATGTCCATGTTGCTGCCGAACTGCCGCATCTGGGACTGCAGGTAGACGGTCAGCGGCTGCGAGTCGTTGCCGGCGAAGATCAGCGCGACCAGCATGTCGTTCCAGACCCAGAGGAACTGGAAGATGCACAGCGAGGCGACAGCCGGTGCGGCGAGCGGCAGGGCGAGGGTACGGAAGGTCCGCCACTCCCCGCAGCCGTCCATCCGCGCCGCCTCCAGGAGTTCGGCGGGGATCTCCAGGAAGTGGTTGCGCATCAGGAACACGGCGAACGGCAGCCCGTAGCCGACGTGGAACAGAACGACGCCCGGGACGGTGCCGAACACCCCGACGGCACCCTCCAGTTTGGCGACCGGGATGAGCCCGACCTGGACGGGGACGACCAGCAGTCCGACCACGCCGAGGAAGACGGCGTCCCGGCCGGGGAAGCGCATCCAGGCGAAGGCGTAGCCGGCGCCCGCGGCGAGGGCTACGGTCAGCAGGGTCGCCGGGACGCTGATGAGCACGGTGTTCCACAGCGCCTTGGGGACGTCACCGCCGCCGAGCAGCGCGGTGTAGTTCTGCAGGGTGAGCTGGGCGGGCTCGGTCAGTGCCGTCCACCAGCCTCCGGTGGCGGCGACCTGCTTGGGGCGCAGCGAGGAGACCAGCAGGCCGACGGTGGGCACCAGCCAGGCAACGGCGGCCACGATCAGCGCGGCCTGGACGAGGCCGCTCCGGGTGAGGGCGGCGAGCCGGGTCGTGAGCGGCAGGGTGGGCCGGCCGGCGGGCACCGGTGCGGGCACGGTGGTGGGGGCGGACTGGGCCGCCTGGGTGGTGGTCATGCGCGGCTCCCTCGGAAGCGTCGGACGTTGAGAAGCATCACCGGCACGACAAGGAGCAGCAGCAGGACGCTGAGTGCGCTGCCGAGGCCCTGGTCGTTGCCGCCGCCGAAGGAGACCAGGTAGAGCCGGAGCGCGAGCACGCTCGCGTCCTGCTGCACCGGTCCGGGTGCGATGATGTACACGAGGTCGAAGACCTTCATCACGTTGATGACCATGGTGATGAACACGACGCCGAGGACCGGGGCGAGTTGGGGCACGGTGATGCGGCGGAGGATCTGCCATTCGCCGGCGCCGTCGATCCTGGCCGCCTCGATGGTCTCGCGGGGCAGGTTGGCGAGGCCCCCGGCGATGATGACCATGGCGAAGCCGGCCCAGATCCAGATGTAGGCGCCGATGACGGCCGGAGTGATGAACGCAGGGCCGAGCCAGTCGATGCCGCGGTAAGGGGCGGCGAAGTTCGCGGCCGGCATCACCACCGAGGTGGTGGCGGAGGGGGCTGCGCCGAAGCGGAAGGTTCCGTCGTCGGCCGTGGTCGTGGTGGCGACCGTCCTTCCACCGTCCCGGAGCTGGACGGTGACGCCGGGCAGGCCCTTCTTCCCGGCGTCGAGCCGGCCGGGGTGGCCGCCACCGCCGGGAACGAAGTCCAGGAACACCGTGCCGCTGACCCCGTCACCACCGGCCGGCTCCTGGGCCGTCCGGGCAGTGGCCGGGAGCGCGCCGGGCTGCACGCCGACCAGCGGCAGCAGCACGACGCGCGTGCTGGTGGGCGCCGTGACGTCGCCGTCCTGGGCTTGGTCGAGGCCCGTGCTGGGGCGTGGGTGGGCGCCCGGGTAGGTCGGCCGGTCGTTGAACGTGTCGTGGACGGCGACCGCGGCGGCGTTGAGCACGCCGCGGTGCGGGTCCGCGTCGTACACCGTGCGGAAGATGATCCCGGCGGCGAGGAAGGAGATCGCCATCGGCATGAAGACGAGCAGCTTGAACGCGGTCGCCCAGCGGACCTTCTCGGTGAGCACCGCGAACACCAGTCCGATGGCGGTCACCAGCGCCGGGGCGACGGCGACCCAGATCGCGTTGTTGCGCACTGCGGTGAGGGTGGCGTGGTCGGTGAAGGCGGTGCCGTAGTTGTCGAGTCCGACGAAGCGGTGGCCGGAGGCGTCGAAGAGGCTGCGGGCCACCGAATAGCCGATGGGGTAGACGACGAGGGCGCCGAGCAGCAGCAGGGCGGGCAGGACGAAGAGCAGGGCGAGGCCCCGGTGGCGCCGTAGGGCGCCACCGGATGCCCGGCCGCTGCGGGGCGAGCGCAGAGACATGGTGGATCAGCCCTTGTAGGCCTTGGCCGCGTCGGCTTCGAGCCTGGCCGCGGCGCCCTGGACGTCGGAGGGGTTGGCGAGGAAGTCCTGGAGGTCCTTCCACTCGCCCTGGCCCGCGGTGCCGCCGAACGCGGCGGGGGCCTGGTCCGACATGTCGAAGCGGAAGGTGTCGCCGGCGTCGATCACCGACTTGGCGAACTGCCGGGTGGTGTCGTCGGGGTAGACGGACGGGTCGACCGACTTGTTGGGCGAGATGAAGCCGCCGGCCTTGGCCCAGACGGTCGCGGCCTCGGGGCCGGCCAGGAACTCGACGAACTTCTGCGCGGCCTCGGGGTGCTTGGCACCCTTGAGGACGACCGCCGCGTCGCCCGCGCCCATCACCGGCGCCTTGCCGCCGTCCACGGCGGGGAAGGGGAACACCTTGGCGTCGGTGCCGACCTGCTTCTTCAGTTCGGAGGCGATGACACCTCCCACGAAGTCGCCCTCATGGGTCATGGCGGCCTTGGGCTGTGCCCCGAAGACCTGCTGGACGGAGGTGGGGAAGTCGGTCTGCAGGGCGCCCTGCCCGCCACCGGCGACGAGTTGCTTGTCGCCGAAGACCTTGCCGAGGGTGGTCAGGGCCTTGAGGACCGACGGGTCGGTCCACGGGATCTCGTGCCGGGTGAGCTTGTCGTAGAGCTCCGGTCCGGCCTGGGAGAGGTAGACGTTCTCGAACCAGTCGGTCAGGGTCCAGCCGGCCTGGCCGCCGACGGTGAAGGCCGGAGTGCCGGAGTCGGCGAGCGTGCGGCCGGCCTTCAGCAGGTCGTCGAAGGTGGTCGGGGGCTGGACGCCGGCGTTCTCGAAGGCGGTGGGGCTGTACCAGACGGTCGACTTGTCGGCGGCCTTGAAGTAGAGGCCGTACTGGGTGCCGTTGACGGTGCCGAGGCTGGACCAGATGCCGGCGTAGTTCTTCTTCGCGACGTCGGTGACGGCGGGTGAGAGCGGCGCCAGCCAGTCCTTGTCGGCGAACTGCTTGATCACGCCGGGCTGGGCGACCATGACCACGTCCATCGGGTCGCCACCCTCGATCTTGCTGCCGACCACGGTGGAGAGGTTGTCACCGGTGGAGGTGTAGCTGACGGTGGCACCGGTCTTCGCGGTGAAGGCGTCCAGCACCTTCTTGAAGTTCTCCTGCTCCGTGCCGCTCCACACGGCGGCGACGGTCAGGGTCTGTCCCTTGAGTCCCTGGGTGGCGGAGTCGGCGGCGGTGCCGCCTCCTCCGCTGCCGCAGGCGGTTGCGGTGGCGGCCAGCACGACGGAGGCGGCCAGGGTGGGGAGAGCGCTACGGAGTCTCATCGTCGAGTCTTCTTCCGTGAGGCGGGTCGGGTTTGGTGATGTGATGACTGGTCAGATATTGCTGGCAGCAGTGTGGTTGATCCACCAGGCGGCGGTTGCGGGCGGCAGGAGGCCGTCGGCGCACGGACTGCTGGCCAGCAGGGGCGAACCGGCGACCGGAGCCGGCGCTGGGGTGTCGCCGAAGTTGACGGCGCACACCAGGCCCTCGCCGCGGACGAACGCCAGGACCCCGGGCGGGGTCTCCAGCCACCGCAGTGTCCCCTCGCCCAGCTGCGGGAGTTCACGACGCAGTTGGAGGGCGGTTCGGTACAGGTGGAAGACGGATCCGGCGTCGGCCCGCTGCCGCTCGGCCGTGTGGGCGGCGAAGGAGTCCGGCTGCGGGAGCCAGGGGTCGGCCGGGCTGTCCGGCGGGCTGAACCCGAACGGGGCCCCGGTGCCCGACCACGGCAGCGGTATCCGGCAGCCGTCGCGGATCCCGGTGCGGCTACCGGTCCGGCGGAAGATCGGGTCGGTGATCGACTCGTCCGGCAGGTCGAGGACTTCGGGCAGCCCGAGCTCCTCGCCCTGGTAGATGTAGGCGGCTCCGGGCAGGGCCAGCATCAGCAGGGCGGCGGCCTTGGCCCGGGCGGGGCCGGAGGCCGGGTCCTCCCCCGCGAACCGGCTCACCGTGCGGACCTGGTCGTGGTTGTTCAGCACCCAGGTGACGGTCGACCCGGTGCCGGTGATGTCCCGTACGGCGTCGTCGATGACCCGGTGGAAGTGCGCGAGGTCCCACGGCGCGTGCAGCAGGTGGAAGAAGAAGGCTTGGTGCAGTTCGTCGGGCCGCACGTACAGCGCCTGCTCCGCCGGCGTGGGCACGGAGGCCTCGCCGACCAGCAGCCGTTCACGGCCGTCGCGGGCGGTGTACTGCTCGCAGATGGCACGCCACCGCCGCCAGATGTCGTGCACCTCCGGCTGGTTCCAGGCCAGTGGGTTGACCGAGTCGCGGGTGCGCTCGTCCACGTCCGGGTCGGGCGAGTCCGGCAGTTCCGGATGCTTGTACAGCCCGGCTGCCACGTCGATCCGGAAGCCGTCGACGCCGCGGTCGAGCCAGAACCGCAGCACCTCCTCGAAGTGGACGGCGACATCGGGGTTGCGCCAGTTGAAGTCGGGCTGCTCGGGGGTGAACAGGTGGAGGTACCACTGGCCGGGCCGGCCGTCGGCCTCGGTGATCCTGGTCCAGGCCGGGCCGCCGAACATGGCCCGCCAGTTGTTGGGCGGGAGTTCCCCGTCCTGGCCGCGCCCGTCGGCGAAGTGGAACCGCGCCCGCTCGGGACTGCCGGGGCCGTTGGCCAGAGCCTTCTGGAACCACGGGTGATCACTTGAGCAGTGGTTGGGGACGACGTCCAGGACCAGCTTGAGACCGAGCAGTCCGCAGTCCGCCATCAGGCGGTCGAACTCGGCGAGGTCGCCGTAGACGGGGTCGACGGCGCAGTGGTCGGCGATGTCGTAGCCGTGGTCGTGCTGGGGCGAGACGTAGAACGGGTTGAGCCAGACGCCGTCGGCGCCCAGCTGCCGCACGTGGTGCAGCTGTTCCCGGACGCCGGCGAGGTCGCCGACGCCGTCGCCGTCGGCGTCACGGAAGCTGCGCACGTAGATCTGGTAGATCACGGCGTCGCGCCACCAGGCACGGGCGGCGGGGGTGGTAGGGGCGTGCGAACGAGCGCGCGGCAGGGTGACCGCGTCGCCGTCGGCGAGGGTGGGGTTGAGCATCTCGCTACTCCAACGGTTATGCATTCGCGTTAGGTATAGCAGTCAGATGCCAGCGCTGTTAAGCCCTTGTTTGATGGAGTTTCCCAGGAGTTACACGGCGATGCATCGAGTCAGAGATAGATACCTGTTAGGTACTCGCGGGTAAGGCCTCCTCGCGAAGCAGGGGCTGACCGCCCACGGGCCGTCGTCGGCGTCGACTCAGCCGACGACGGCGCGCAGCTCCGCAGCCAGCCGGGGCAGCGCCGCCCCGGCGGGCCGACGGCCCGACACGACCTCGAACGCCGTCTCGCTGAACGCGAGGCTCAGCTGCTGGTACTGCGGCACGCCGGGGCGCGCCCCGGCCGCCAGGATCGCCGTGCGCAGCACGGGCAGGTACGGGAACCGGGCCGTCAGGTCCGGGTCCGCGTAGAGGTCGGCCCAGACCGGCGGCAGCCCGCCCTCGGTCAGCACGCGGGACTGCGCCCGGCGGCTCGTCAGGTAGCCGATCAGTTGCCGCGCAGTGCGCTGGCGCCGGGAGAACCGGCTGACCGCCAGCCCCGAGCCGCCCAGCACACCGCTGCCGGGCCTGTTCGGGCCGGGCAGCGGCACCACGCCGAACCGCCCCTCCACGGGGGAACCGGCGGCGCCGACCGCGTGGTAGACGTACGGCCAGTTCCGCAGGAAGAGCAGGCCGCCCCGGCCGAAGGCCTCGCGGGACTCCTCCTCCTGGTAGCCGAGCGCCTCGCGCGGGATCCAGCCCTCGCGCACGCCGCCGGCCAGAAACTCCAGGCCGGCCCGGGCCTGCGGGCTGTCGACCACCACGGTTCCGTCTCCGGCGAGCAGGTCCCCGCCGGCCGAGCGGATCGCCTCCAGGGCGTTGACGGCGAGTCCCTCGTACGGGCTCAGCTGCCCCGCGTACCCGGACAGCCCGTGCGCGGGGGCCAGTGTCCGTGCCTGCCGTGCCAGGTCGGCCCAGGTGGTGGGCGGTTGCTCGCCAGCGGCGTCCAGCACGTCGCTGCGGTAGTACAGCAGGGCGGCGTTGGCGACGAACGGTACCGCGTACAGCCGCCCGTCGAATTGACCGGTCCGGACGACCGGCGGCAGCAAGCTGCCCAGTGCGAAGTCCGACTCGTCCAGCGGCACGGTCCAGCGCCGGGCCGCGAACTCGGCCGTCCACACCACGTCGAGGTTGAGCACGTCGAAGCGGCTGCCGCCGGCCGACAGCTCTCCGGCGAGCTGGGCGTGCACCTCGTCCGCCGCCTCCGGCAGCTCGACCAGTTCGGCCGGCTGGTCCGGGTGCTCGGCGTTCCAGTCGGCCAGCAGCCCGCGCAGGTAGCCGGTGGTGTCCCGGCCGGTGGCGAGCGTGACCGGCCCGACGCCCTCCTGGTCGCCCATCGCCTGCGCACCGCCGCCCAGGCCGTACCAGGCGGACGCGCCCCCGGCCGCGAGCACCGCCGCCCCGCCCACCAGCGCGCGCACCACGCGCCGACGGCCCGCGTCGGGCCCGGTGGGCGGCCGGTCTTCCATGGAGCTCCTTCGGTCCGCCGGCACGGGTGGGGGCCGACGCACGTCCCTTTATACGGCCTCCCTGCTGGTGTGGGCCCGCCTGCCCGTACTGTGTGACCGAGGTGTAACCAGCGAACAGGCACGAGAGGGAAGAGGTGACGCCCGGTGCGCCATCAGCTGCTGGCGCTGCTGGCCCGGCAGCCCGCCTACGGGTACGAGCTCAAGCAGGGGCTTGAGCAGACCTTCGGCGCGGCGTACCCTCAGCCGAACATCGGCCAGATCTACGTGACCCTGAGCCGACTGGAGAAGTCCGGACTGATCCGCGGCACCGAGGTGGCGCAGGAGGGCAGGCCGGACAAGAAGGTCTACGAGATCACGGAGAAGGGCACCGAGGAACTCGCCGGCTGGTTCGAGGCGCCCACCGAGGGGCCCCGCGTCAGGGACGAGTTCTTCATGAAGCTGATCCTGGCCGAAGGCACCGACCTCGCCGACCAGCTGACGCTGATCAACAACCAGCGCCGGCACTGCATCAACACGATGCGCGGACTCAACAAGCTGGCCGCCACCGAGCGCGGCAACCGGACCTCGCTGCTGCTGATCGAGGGCGCCGTCCTGCACCTGCAGGCCGACCTCGACTGGCTGGAGCGTTGCCAGGAGGAGCTCACGTGACCGGCCCGGAGCCGATACCGCCACCGATGCCGCCGCTGCTGGCCGCCGAGTCCGTGGTGCGCTCGCACCTGAGCGGCTCGACCCTGATACCCGCGGTCCGCGGCATCAGCCTGCGGATCGACCGGGGCGAGTTCGTCGCCGTCACCGGCCCCTCGGGCGCCGGCAAGTCCACCCTGCTGCACCTCCTCGCCGGCCTGCTGCGGCCCGACGAGGGCGAGCTGCGGCTCGACGGCCGCCGGGTCGACCGCCTGAAGGAGTCCGCCTGGGCCCGCCTGCGCCGCCGGCACTACGGCATCGTCTTCCAGAGCGGCAACCTGCTCCCCGACTTCTCCGTCGCTGACAACATCGAGTTGACCGCGGTGCTCGCGGGCATGTCCGGCCGCACCGCCCGCGAACGCCGCGAGGAACTCCTTCAGGACCTCGGCCTCGCCCACAAGGCCACCGCCGGGCCCGGCGAGCTCTCCGGCGGTGAGCGCCAGCGCGTCGCCCTGGCCCGCGCGCTGGTCAACCGGCCGCAGCTGCTCCTCGCCGACGAGCCCACCGGAAACCTCGACAGTCGCAGCACCCGCGACGTCCTCGCCCTGCTGAGCCGCTACCACGAACAGGGCACCACCATCGTGCTGGTCACCCACGACGCGCGGGCGGCGAGCACCGCCGACCGGGTCGTCAGCCTCTTCGACGGCCGGATCGCCGACGACGCCCGGGTGGAGGAGCCCCCGGCCGCGCGGCGCGCCGTCGGGGTCCGCGACATCATCGATTTCGGCGGGTGAGCCGGTGCGTGCCCTGCTCCGCTGGATCCGCGTCGACCTGCGCTCGCACCGCGTCCACGCGCTTCTGATCGTCCTCGCCACCGGCGGCACCACCGCCGCTCTCCTGCTTGCCGGCACGCTGCTCGGCGCCGCCGCCGACCCGTGGCAGCGGCAGTTCCAGGCCGCCGGATCACCCGACATCCGGATCGACCTGCGCCCGTCCACGGCCGCCCGGGGCGGCACCGACGAACCCTCGGCCGCCGTGCTCGCCCGCGAACCCGGCGTACTCGCCGTCTCACCACCCCAGCAGACCGCCGAGACCACACTGGTCGGCCGACGAGCAGACGGCGCGGCCGCCGCGGGCCCACCCGGCCGCACCGCCCTCGTGCTGCGTGGGGACACCCCGGGCGCAGCCCGCCCGTTGCTGCGCTCCGGCACCTGGCTCGACCCCGCCGACGCCCGCGGCATCGTGCTCGAACAGTCCGCGGCCGACGCCGCCTGGGCCCACCCCGGGGACCACCTGACCGTCCTCGACAACCACGGCGCGGCCGTCGAACTACAGGTCCTCGGCATCGCCGACAGCCCCGACCAGCTGCCCAGCCAGGCCGCAGGCTACGACCTCGGCTGGGCACTCCCCGACACCCTCGACCTGGTCCAGCCGGACCAGGCAGCCCGGGGTCTCACCCTCGGCCTGCGCCTGGCCCGTCCCTCCGACGCCGCGTACACGGCCCAGCGGGTGGTCAGCGTCCTCGGTGCCGGGCGGGTCTCCCGGATCACCACCTGGCTGGACGCGCGGGACGCGCGGCAGCAGGACAACCGGCTGGCCGGCCTGCTCCTCGGACTCAGCGGACTCGCCGCACTGCTCGCCGCTGCCCTGGCGGTGGCCGGCGGGGCAGGCTGGCGGATCAGGACCAGGACGGGCGACATCGCCCTCCTCAAGGCGCTCGGCTTCACCGCCGGCCAGGTCGCCTGGATGTTCATCGTTGAACAGCTCCTGCTGGCCGGCACCGGAGTCCTGCTCGGCTCCGGCGGTGCCGCGATCGCCGTCCACACCGTCCCGGCCCTCGGCGGCGGGACCGACGCGCTCCACGGACCCGTGCCCGGCGGCACGGCGACCACCGTCGCCGTCGCTGCCGCCGCACTCCTCGCCGTCGGGGCCGCCGCCGCACTGCCCGCGCTGCGGGCCTCGCGGGTCACCCCCGTGCCCCCGACCGACGGCACCCGACCACCCGCAATGACGGCCCGACCGGTCCGGCTCGGCCCACTCCGACGGCTGCCCCCGGCACTCGCGCTCGGCCTCGGCAGCGTCCTGCGCCGACGCTCGGACCTTGTCGGCAGCACCCTGCGGCTGACCGTCCCGGTTGTCGCCGCCACCCTGGCCCTGAGCACCTGGGCGACCCTCGACGCCGTCACCCGGCCCGATCGCGGCGCCACCGTCCCGTCCGTCACCGCCCGCCGCACCACCCCCGATCAGACCCCCGGCGACGGGCGGCTCGCCGACGCCCTGGCCGCCGACGGCGCCGTGCAGGGCGTCTACCCGGGCACGGAAATGCAGGCCCTCGCGCCCGGCCAGTCCGCGACACTCACCCTGCGCGCCGTCGGCACCACCGACGCGCCGTACCCGTACACCGTCGTCGAGGGCCGGGCGATCCGCGCCACCGACGAAGCCGTCGCCGGGCAGGGCGCCCTCGACCTGCTCGGCGCCCGGGTCGGCCAGTGGGTGCGGCTCACCACCGGGAGCACCCCCCGCATCCTGCACATCGTCGGACGCAACCTCGAACCGGAACACGGCGGCCGTGTCCTGTCCACCGGGTTCGACACCCTCGACCGGCCCGGCGACCCCACCCACCCGGACTTCTGGCAACTGACCCTGCGCCCCGGCCAGGACCCCGCCGCCGTCCAGCGCGACCTCCCCGCCCGCGCCGGCCTCGCCGGGCAGACGGAGATCCGCCTCCCCACCGGCCCGGTCACCAGACCCGGCGCCCTGCGGGCCAGCGTGGTCGGCCTCCTGCTCGTACTCGCCCTCATCGGCCTGGTCGACCTGCTCACCACCGCCACCGCAGGCTTCCACGAACGCCGCCGGGACCTCGGCCTGCTCAGGGCGATCGGCCTCACCCCGGGCCAGTCCGCCGTCGTGCTCGCCGTCCGCGGGACGGTCATCGCCCTGAGCACCGTCGGCGTCGGATCGGTCGTCGCCATCCCGCTCGTCCGCCGGCTCATCGACCGGCAGGGCGAGCTGAGCGGAATCGGCGCGGGCATCGCCCGCGCCCCGTCCGCCTGGACGGTCCTCGCCATGGCCGCCGTCTGCGCCACGACGGCGGCTGCACTCTGCGCACTCCCGGTGCTGCGCATCCCCCCGCCCACCCGGACCCCGGACGGCGCCGGCCAGTAGACGTCGCGGCCCGGGCCGTGAGGGCCTCGTACCGGCCGAGCTCACCGATGACCGTCCGCACGGCCCGCTGCCCAGCGGCATCACCGGCCACCGCCTCAGCGACAAGCTGCAGGTCCTTGTCGGCCTGGGTCGGCACCGCAGAGCAACCATGTCAGCGGAACCCTCGCCGAGGCCGCGGGCTTCCGACCGGTACGGCGGGTGGTGGTGCACTGGGCCGACCCGGCGCCCCCCTCTGACGAACACGCGTTCGACGAGGCGTCAGGGAGCTGCCGAGGAAGCCGCGCGGCGCGCCGATCCTCCGTCAAGACGCGCGTGCCGCGCGAAGATCGCACAGGAGCACAGGGCGGATCTATCGAGGCCCCTACTTCGCACACCGTGCCCGATGGGCGGCGATCAGCGCGCGGTACCACGCATACGAGGCCTTAGGCGTGCGGCGCTGCGTCTCGAAGTCGACATGGACCAGCCCAAAGCGTTGCCGCCCCAGACCCTCCGCCCACTCGAAGTTGTCGATCAAGGAGCAGGTGTAGGGGCCGCGGACGTCCACGCCCTGGGCGACCGCCTCGGCCAGGGCGTCGAGGTGGCTCGCCATGTAGTCAATCCGAAACCGGTCGACGACCGTGCCATCGGGCGCGACCCGGTCCTCCACCGAGCAACTGTTCTCGGTGATGGTAATCGGCGGCAGTGCGTCGCCGTACCGCTCCCCGCAGGCCGAGGAGTAGTTCGCGCAGGCTGTCCGGTACGACCGGCCTACCGAAGGCGGTTCGCGGCACGTCCGCGATCTCGGCCTCGGTGAAGGGGAGTTCGGGGCCGATGGGGGCGGCGATCCGGGTCGGTTATAGAAGTTGAGGCCGAGCCCGTCCAGGCCGGGAGCGGAGATCAGCTTCAGGTCGCCGGGGCGGCCAGGCCGACACATCGCCACCGCTATCACGCACCAGGTTGTCAGACGGTTGATCCGCCGCCGGAGGCGTTGCTCCACCAGGCGCTGTAGGCGTTCAGCGAATACCGCTTCTGCACGCCGCTGGTCGAGGTGATCTCGATGCCGAACTGCATGGTTTCGAAGGTGGTGTTGTGCAGGAGGTTCTGCGACGCGGCCCAGCGCCAGACCGCCGAGGCGTCGACGGTACCGGTGTTGCTCTGCTGGGCGGGGATGAGCTGCAGGACGTTCCAGCCGGGATTGGCCTGCCAGACCGAGGCGTACAGGACGCCACTGATGGTCACGTTGGACGCGATCCGCTTCCCCCAGCCGCCGGCTGCCGTGCCGGACCAGCTGGTGAAGACCATGATCTCGTCCTGGTTACCGGTTGACCAGAGGTCGCTCGTCCAGTCCCACCAGTCACCGCCGGCGACGGGAGCCGACGAGGTGTTGTACCAGAAGCCCGCCGAGTTCAACTGCGACAGCGGCGTCTGGGGCCGGACCCCGGTGTTCGGGTAGGACTTGACCCCGCCGCCGGAGTGGTTGGCATCGACGTACCAGGACTTGATGCTGTTCACGGTCAGGCACTGCGGGCCGTGGTTCTGGCCCCAGATGTCGTTGTAGACCGTCCAGGTGCCCTGGGTGTACTGACCCCACTGCTCGCAGGTGGAGTACACCTGGGCCTGCGCCGGAGTCGCGAAGCCCAGGAACCCGGCGATCACGGCGGCGATCAGGGCCGGCCGACCGAACCGGGCCGACTTACTGCTGATGGACTTAAGGGTTTGCCGTCTCATGTGTCCCTCCAAGGGCGGCGATCGATTTGTCACGGCCCCCGGTCTGGTGGTGGGACCGGGCTCGCCGGATGCAGGTGCGCAGTGTCGGAGCGCTTGGCTGGACGGTAATGACGGGGCGTCTGCTCAGCAAGACTCGGTGCAGGAAGACACATTTCTTTCATGGCATCACTGTCGAAAGCGCGTCGAATTGCATCGACGCCCGCCATGACCTTCATGGGACAGCTCCACGCCCTGGTAGATGTGGTACAACGAACGGGAAATTGACGATGCAACAGGTGAAGATCCCCCGAAGTCGTGGGGTCGGGAAACTGGACGGTGGGCGATGGCCACCGGCGGGTGCCGTGCGGGGTCAGCTCGTTTCCTTTCGGCGGCCACGGTGAGCGGCAACGGTGGTCCGGCTCGCGCAGGCGTTGGAGCAGAAGCGCCGGGTGCGGTTGCGGGAGTCGTCGACGTAGAAGCGTTCGCAGTCGGCGGCGTGGCAGTGGCCGATGGTGACCGCCGGGTCGCCGCACACGACGTGGGCGGGTGCCGCGGCGCAGCTGCGCCCGAGCCAGGTCACGGCGTCCTCGCCGTTCGGAGCGAGGTGCAGGTGGGGGGAGCCTTCGCCGTCGTGGTCGTCCACCCGGATCAGCGGCGGGTACTGTGCCCGTCCGCGGACGGCTGCGGCCGCCCTCACCCTCGCCGCCGAACTGCCGCCCGGAGTCGAAGCCACCAGTTCCGCGAGGCGGCCCGCCTGACCGCCCGTGAGCTGGGGCTGACCTGGCTGCTGCCCGCACTCTGACGGCACAGCACATGTGACCGGTGGTTGCGCCACGGGGGCGGCCACCGGGCGGCGCGCAGTGTTGCAAGAAGGGTTGACACTGTGTGCAGGGTGCTGGAAGCTCCCATTGGCCGACGCCGGGGACATTCACCCGGCGGTCTTTTCGCGACCGATTGTTAGCGCTAACAAGGAAGCCGCACCGGAAACCGGCGTGTAGGGCTCCCTGCTCGGAGTCCCCACCTCCCGCAACGGTGGGGCCGTCCAGCCACTGGGTTGTCATGCCCGCGAGGATTAACCTCCTCCATCACCCCACCCACCAGGAGGCGACCACCATGCTCCATGCGAACCTGCGCAGGACGCTTGCCTGCGTCCTCTCGGCGTTGCTCCTGTCCTTGGCGCTTCCGCTGCTCTCGCTGGCCGCAGCCCCGCCGGCTGCGGCGCTGGGCAACGGTCTGGCGCTCACGCCGCCGATGGGTTTCAACGACTGGAACGCCTACGGCTGCAACGTCTCCGAACCGCTGATCAAGAGCACGGCGCTGGCCATGCACAACAACGGCATGCAGAATGCCGGGTACCAGTACGTCAACATCGACGACTGCTGGATGACCCACACCCGCGGCTCCGACGGGCGCCTGGTACCTGATCCGAACAAGTTCCCGGACGGGATCAAGGGCACCGCCGACTACGTCCACTCGCTGGGGTTGAAGCTGGGCATCTACGAGGACGCCGGACTGCAGACCTGCGGCGGCTTCCCGGGCAGCCTGGGCCACGAGACCACGGACGCGCAGACCTTCGCCGCCTGGGGCGTGGACTACCTGAAGTACGACAACTGCTATGCGGGCCCCGGCTGTTCGCTCAACTCCTGCCCCAACGGCACCACGGCGCCCGCGCAGACCCGGTACACCACGATGCGCGACGCCCTGGCCGCGACCGGCCGGCCCATCCTGTTCAGCCTGTGCAGTTGGGGCGAGGACAGTGTGTGGACCTGGGGCGCCGGCGTCGGCAACAGCTGGCGCACCACCGGCGACATCAACGCCAGCTACAACAGCATGTTGTCGATCTTCCACAGCAACGTGAACCTGGCCGCCTACGCCGGGTCCGGTCACTGGAACGACCCGGACATGCTGGAGGTCGGAAACGGCCCGCTCACCGACACCGAGAGCCGCTCGGAGTTCAGTCTGTGGGCGGAGATGGCGGCTCCGCTGATCGCCGGCACCAACGTCGCCTCCGCGAGTCCGGCCACCCTGGCCACGCTCACCAACGCCCGCGTGATCGCGGTGGACCAGGACTCGCTCGGCAAGCAGGGCATCCTGGTGTCCTCCACCGGCGGTCTCGACGTGCTGGCCAAGCCGCTGGCGAACGGCGACGTCTCGGTGGCCCTGTTCAACGAGACCGGATCGACCGCGACCATCAGCACCTCCGCCGCCGCGATCGGGAAGACCGGCGCCACCAGCTACGGCCTCACCGACCTTTGGTCCGGCGCGACTTCCACCACCACCGGCACCATCAGCGCCTCGGTGCCGGCGCACGGCACCACCATGTTCCGCGTCGCGGGCGGCACCAGCGGCGGAACGAACCAGACCGGCCCGGTGCACGCGGTCGGTGCGGGCAAGTGCCTGGACGTGCCGAACTCGACCACCACCCCGGGTACCCAGATGCAGATCTGGGACTGCAACAACCAGCCGAACCAGACCTGGACCCGCACCGCCTCCGGCCAGCTGACGGTCTCCTCGGGCGGCACCCAGATGTGCCTGGACGCGTACAACGGCCAGACCTCGCCCGGCACCAAGGTCGAGATCTGGACCTGCAACGGACAGCCCAACCAGCAGTGGACCCGAAACGCCGACGGCACCGTCACCGGCGTCCAGTCCGGACTCTGTCTGGACGTCAGCGGAGCGTCGACGGCGAACGGCGCGCTGGTCCAGCTGTGGGCCTGCAACGGGCAGAGCAACCAGCAGTGGAAGCTCGGCTGACCGCCGCTCGAAGCCTCATCCGGGCCTGGCTCCGGCTCGCCCACAGGGCGGTGCCGGTGTCGGGCCCGGGTGCGTAATCGATCGGTGGCCGCCGAGGGTGTTGCGCTTGATCGGACGGAATCGGTCGGGTCCGCGCAGGCCGGGGCGGCGCGTTCCGCACCAGCGGACCGCAGGCGTCGTGGGGCGCCCGCGGTCCGCTGGTGCGACTGTCCGCTGGTGCGTCTAGCTAGCCGACCACTGTCGGGGAGCGGGGCGCCTCGGCGGCGGCCACCGGCTGGTAGAACTCGGTGTGTCCTTCGACGTGGAGGTGGGGCAGGCGGCGGTCCAGCCAGGTGGGCAGCCACCAGTTGCCTCGGCCGAGCAGGTGCATCACGGCCGGTACCAGCAGCAGTCGGACCAGCGTGGCGTCGATCAGGATGGCCGACCCCATGCCGACGCCGATGACCTTGATCGGCAGATCGGGCGCCGGGACGAAGGCCGCGAACACGGCGACCATGATGGCCGCAGCCGCGGTGATCACCCGCGCGGTGCCCGCCAGTCCGCTGACGATGGACTCCGCGTTGTCGCCGGTGCGCAGCCAGGCCTCACGCATCCGACTCACCAGGAAGACCTCGTAGTCCATCGAGAGGCCGAACAGGACAGCGAAGGTCAGCACCGGGACGAAGGCCGGCAGCGGGGTGGGGCTGTCGATGCCGATCAGCCGGCCGGCGGTGCCACCTTCGAGGACGAGGGCGACCACGCCGTACGCGGCGCCGACGGAGAGCAGGTTCATCACGGCGGCCTTGAGGGCGACGGCGAGGCTGCGGAAGGCCACCAGGAGCAGGAGCATCGACACCGTGACCACGCCCCCGACCAGCAGCGGAATGCGCCGGGAGATGTTGTCGGTGCTGTCGATCGCGCTGGCGGTCGCCCCGCCGACGTGCACCCGGACGCCGGGGCCGACCGCAGCCGGGATGACGTGATCGCGGAGGTCGCGGACCAGGGTCTTGGTGGCGCTGGACTGCGGACCGCTGTCCGGGACGACGGTGAGCAGCAGCGAGCGGCCGTCGGCGCCGGGCACCGGAGGGGTCACAGCCGTGACGCCGGGCACCGCCTTCAGCGCGGTGGACAGCGAGGCCGTCGCGTCGGCGGGGGTGCCCGGCGCCAACTCGGCGACCAGAACCAGAGGCCCGCTGCTGCCCGGTCCGAAGCCGGCGGCCACCGTGTCGTACGCCAGCCGGTTCGAGCGCCCGGCGGGGTCGTTGCCCGCGTCGGGGAAGCCGAAGCGCACGCCGAGGAACGGCGCCGCGAGCGCCAGCAGGACGACGACCCCGGTGATGGCACCGAGGACGCGGTGACGCTCGACGAGCCTGCTCCAGCGCAGCCAGCCGGCGCCCACCGGGCGCTCGCCCTGGGCCGCGCGGCGCTGGGGCAAGGGCAGCCGCAGGCGCTCGATGTGTCGGCCGAGGTAGCCGAGCAGGGCGGGGAAGAGAGTGGCGGAGGCGGCGATCACGATGAACACGGAGAGGATCGCCGAGACCGCGGCGCCGCGCATGAACGACAGGCCCATCGCGAACAGCCCGAGCATGCTGACCACCACGGTCATTCCGGCGACCACGACCGCGCGGCCCGCGGTGTCCAGCGCGGCGACCGTGGCGGCCTCGGGTTCGAGCCCCTCGGCGCGCCACTCGCGGAACCGGGTGACCAGCAGCAGCGCGTAGTCGATGCCGACGCCGATGCCCAGCATCGCGGCGAGCGAGGTCGACCAGTCCGGGACCGGCATGATCGCCGCGAGGACCGGCAGCAGGGCGCTGCTGACCGCGAGCCCGCCGAGCGCGGTGAGCAGCGGCAGGCCGGCGGCCACGACCGACCCGAAGGTGATCACCAGGATCACGGCGGCGGCCGCGATGCCGATGCCTTCCGAGCCGATCGCGCCCTGCTCGGCCTGCTGGACCGTCATGCCGCCGAGGTGAACGCGCACGCCGCCGTCGACGGGGCGGCCGAGGTCGAGCAGCTGCCGGGTGTCCGCCTTCGGCATGTCGGGGGCGACGGCGACGTCCAGGTGGATCTGCCCGAGGGCGGTGCGGCCGTCGGCCGACACCCTGCCGCGCGGGCCGTACGGGTCGTCGATGCCGCTGACGTGCGGCACCTTGGCCATCCGGGCGAGCAGGTCCTTGACCCGGTCGCGGGTGGCGGCGTCGGCCACGCTGCCGTCGGAGGTCAGCACCAGGCTGATCGATTCACCGCCCAGCCCGGGGAAGTCCCGTGCCAGCAGTTGCTGGGCCTGCTTGGAGTCCGAGCCGGGCGCGGTGTAGTCGGCGCTGTACTTGGCGCCGAGGCCGGCCGAGAGGCCGAAGGCCGCGCCGGCGGCGAGCAGCCAGAGCAGCACCGTGCGGCCCCGGTTCCGGAAGCTCCAACCGGCTATTCGGCCGAGCGGGCCGGGTCTGTGTGGCCCGCTCTCCCCGGCGGCTGTCCGCCGATCCTCGCGCAGTCCCTGGGACATGTGGTCCTCCGTACGTCGTCAGGGGCCCCGTTCCCCCCGGCATGGCGTTACGCTTCATAACGGGTCTTACGAAGCGTAACGTTTCCCTCGACGGGTACGGATTGTCAACGCGGTGACTGGCGCAGCGAGCCGATGGAGATGCGATGACGGGTGGGTCGACCGATGAGAGCGGGGGGCGGAGCCGCCGTGAGCGGCTGCGCGCCGACACTGTGGAGGAGATCAAGCGCGCGGCCCTGGGCCTGATCGTCGAGCGCGGCGCCGCGAACCTCCGCTTCACCGACATCGCCCGCAGTATGGGGATGACCCCGCCCGCGCTGTACCGCTACTTCGCCGACCGGGACGAGCTGCTCACCGCCCTGGTCGCCGACTCGTACGACAGCCTGTCGGACGCGTTGACGACGACCCGCGAGACCGTGCCGGCGGACGACCTGGACGGACGCTTCGTGGCCACCTGCACCGGCTACCGCACCTGGGCGCAGCGGAATCCGGAGCGCTTCGCCCTCATCTTCGGCTCCCCCGTGCCCGGGTACGCGGCCCCACCGGACGGACCGACCGTGGTGGCCGCCCGGCGGGCGATGGAGCACATGGCCGAACTCGTCGCCGAAACGGCCGAACGCGGCCGGCTCGGCAGCCCGCTGGTGCCGGACGCGGCGGAATCCCTGATGCTGGCCTGGGCCACCGTGCACGGCTTCGTCGCCCTCGAGGTGCACGGCCACTTCCACGCGCTCGACCAGGACGCGCGGGACCGCCTCTTCGCAGTCCAGGCGGGCGTCGCCGCGCGCACCGCGGGCCTGTCGCCGGCCGTGGACCAGTGGTGATCAAGGCCCGTCCCGGCCGCCTGGTGCATCGAACAACTCCGCGAACTCCTCGCGACCGCACCCACTGCGAACGGCTACTC
Source organism: Kitasatospora sp. NPDC059648 (assembly GCF_042734825.1). Taxonomy (NCBI): domain Bacteria; kingdom Bacillati; phylum Actinomycetota; class Actinomycetes; order Kitasatosporales; family Streptomycetaceae; genus Kitasatospora; species Kitasatospora sp. NPDC059648. The sequence goes on from NZ_JBHWDU010000017.1 coordinate 109,254, forward strand.
AGGAGCCCCGCCGAACGAGGGCACCGGGGCGGACACATCGCCGGTGTCACCGAGGGCGGATCACCCGACACGTGTGGTCGGCCCGGCATCCGGTCAGAGTCGGGGAAGGCGCAGGAGGGTGCGCTGCCCGAGCCGGAACCCCGGATGACGGTAACCCCGGGGCCGCCCGGGGTCAGGTTGCCGCCCGCGACGGTGATCCTGGCGTGAGCCGAGGTGGCGGCGGTGACGTCCAGGTTGACGCGCCTGAGGGTCAGTTCGAGCGGGTGGGCGTCGTTCAGGCCGACCAGGGCGGACTTGGCGCCTGGTAGTCGGCGGGGTTGCGTGATCCGAACAGGGTGGCGCCGCTGTCCAGCACCAGTACCTCGCCTTGGTGCACGGTCAACGGACGGCGCCGGCCGTCGACGGGATCCGCAACGCTGCGGCGCCGACGGCCGGCTCGGTGTTCCGCCGACCTCACCCTCCGGAGGGGACGGAACGGGGACCGCTCGGGCCCGCCCGGCGAAGCGGGGGCCGGTGGACCCGGCGGAGATCACTGGCGCGAGCAGGATTGTTAGCGCTAACGATCACCTGTCGAACGCGCACCCGGCACGGCCGGGGCAGGCCGGCCGGGGCGGTGGTGTGGTGTGGCGTGGAGCGCTATCGACGGCGGGCGGTGATCAGGCGCTGCAGGACGATGAAGACGAACAGCAGCCCGCCGATCACGATCCTGGTCCACCAAGAGCTGAGGGTGCCCTGGAAGCTGATGACGGTCTGGATCAGGCCCAGCACCAGCACGCCCAGCAAGGTGCCCAGCAGGTAGCCGGAGCCGCCGGTGAGCAGGGTGCCGCCGATCACCACGGCGGCGATCGCGTCCAGTTCCAGGCCGACCGCGTGCAGGCCGTAGCCGGAGAGCATGTAGAAGGTGAGCAGCACACCGCCGAGCGCCGAGCAGAAGCCGCTGATCGCGTACACGGTGGTCTTGGTCCGCCCCACCGGCAGACCCATCAGCAGAGCGGACTGCTCGCTGCCGCCGAGCGCGTACACGTTCCGCCCGAGCCGGGTGTAGTGCAGAACGACGAACCCGGCTGCCACCACCAGCAGCGCGATCAGCACGCTCGGCGAGACGAACAGGTCGCCGAGCGGGATCCGGGTCTGTGCCATCGCGGTGTACGACGGGTCCGTGATGGAGATCGACTCGACGCTGATCGTGTAGCACAGGCCCCGGGCCAGGAACATGCCCGCCAGCGTCACGATGAACGGCTGGATCTCGAAGGTGTGGATCACCCACCCCATCACCCAACCGCCGGCCGTGCCCATCAGCAGCACCAGCGGGATGACCACCAGCGGCGGCCAACCGTGCCGCTCCACCAGCCAGGCGGAGACCATGGTGGACAGCGCCACCACCGCGCCGACCGACAGGTCGATGCCGCCGGTCAGCACGACGAAGGTCATCCCGACCGCGACCACGAGCAGGAAGGCGTTGTCGATCAGCAGGTTGAGCAGCACCTGCCCGGAGAAGAATCCGTCGTACTGCACCGACCCGACGGTGAACATCGACACCAGCAGGACGGAGGTGACCAGCAGCGGGATCTGTCCGCGCACTCTGGTCAGCAGGGCGTTGGCGTTCACGCGCCGACCTCCCGGTTGGTGGTGGTGGCAGGGCTCGGCCGGACACCGCCGCGGCGCCCGGCGCCGCGCCGGGCGAGCTTGGCACGGAAGTTCGGCGACTGGATCAGGCAGACCGTGATCACCACGAAGGCCTTGAAGACCAGCGTGGTCTCCGGCGGGATGCCGATGGTGTAGACGGTGGTGGAGAGGGTCTGGATGATCAGCGCGCCGAGGACCGTGCCACCGATCGAGAACCGGCCGCCGTTGAGCGAGGTCCCGCCGATCACCACCGCGAGGATGGCGTCGAGTTCGATCCACAGGCCTGCATTGTTGCCGTCCGCCGCCGAGACGTTGGAGGAGACCATCAGTCCGGCGAGCGCCGCGCACAGCGCGCTGAACACGTACACCAGGCCGACCAGGCGCATCGCCCGGATACCGACCAGCCGACTGGCCACCGGATTGCCGCCGACCGACTCCAGCAGCAGGCCGAGCGCGGTGGAGCGGGTGAGCAGCGCGGTGAGCAGCGCGACCAGTCCGCTGAGCAGGATCGCGAACGGCACCGCCAGCCAGTAGCCGCCGCCGATCAGCTTGTACGGCTCGCTGGTGATCGTGATGATCTGGCCGTCGGTGACCAGCTGGGCGACGCCGCGTCCGGCGACCATCAGGATCAGGGTGGCGATGATCGGCTGGACCCCGACCCGGGCCACCAGCACCCCGTTCGCGAGGCCCAGCAGCACCGCCGTACCGAGCGCGATGCCGACCGCGCCGAGCACCGTGCCAAGACTCGCCGGGTCGGCGGCCTCGCTGATGTGCAGACAGGCCAGCGCGCCGGCGATGGCGACGGTGGAGCCGACCGAGAGGTCGATGCCGCCGGTGGCGATCACCAGAGTCATGCCGAGCGACACCAGGATCAGCGGAGCGCCGAAGTGCAGGATGTCGATCGTACTGCCGTACAGGTGGCCGTCCTTGAGGTGGACGGCGAAGAAGTCCGGGGTGAAGGCGAGGTTGGCGAGCAGCAGCACGGCCAGCACCGCGGCCGGCCAGAACAGCCGGTACCGGGTCACCGCTCTGGCCCCCGGGGTGGTCGGCGCCGTGGTCATTGTTCCGCTCCGCTCGCGATGGTGGCCAGGACGCGCTCCGGGGTGAGCTCGCCGTCGTTGCGCAGTTGGGCGACCATCCGGCGGTCGCGCAGCACGCCGACGCGGTGGCTGAGCCGCAGCACCTCCTCCAGTTCGGCGGAGATGAACAGCACCGCCATGCCCTTCTCGGCGAGGTCCGCGACCAGCTTCTGGATCTCGGCCTTGGCACCGACGTCGATCCCGCGGGTGGGCTCGTCCAGGATCAGCAGCTTGGGGTCGGTGACCAGCCAGCGGGCCAGCAGCACCTTCTGCTGGTTTCCGCCGCTGAGGTTGCGGACCAGCGCCTCCGGGTTGCCCGGGCGGATGTCCAGGGCGCCGATCCAGCGCAGCGCCAACTTGTCCTGCGCGGTGCGCGACAGCGGACGGGCCCAGCCGCGGGCCGCCTGTAGCGCCAGCACGATGTTCTCCCGGACGGTCAACTCGCCGACCAGGCCCTCGGTCTTGCGGTTCTCCGAGCAGAACGCGATGCCGTGGGCGATCGCGTCGCGCGGGCTGCGCAGGTCCGTCTCGGTGCCGTTGATCCGCACGGTGCCGCGGTCCTTGTGGTCGGCGCCGAACAGCAGCCGGGCGGCCTCGGTCCGGCCGGATCCCAACAAGCCTGCCAGGCCGACCACTTCACCGGAACGGATGGCGAGGTCGTACGGTTCGACGGAGCCCTGCCGGGCCAGGCCCTCGGCCTCCAGGAAGGCCCGGTCGGTGGCCGGAGCGGAGTGCTCGCGCCGCTTGCCTCCGGCAAGTTGGTCGAGCCCGGCGAGTTCGGAGCCGATCATCCGGGAGACCAGTTCGACCTGGTTGAGGTCACTGGTCAGGTACTCGCCTTCGAGCCGGCCGTTGCGCAGCACGGTCATCCGGTCGCAGATCTCGTAGATCTGGTCGAGGAAGTGCGAGACGAACAGGATGGCGACCCCCTGGTCGCGCAACCGCCGCATCACGGTGAAGAGTTGGCGCACCTCGTCTCGGTCCAGGCTGGAGGTCGGCTCGTCCAGGATCAGCACCTTGGCCGAGACGTCCACCGCGCGGACGATGGCAACCAGCTGCTGGACGGCGATGGAGTAGCTGTCCAGCGGCGCGCTGACGTCGATGTCCAGCTCCAGCGTGCGGACCAACTCGGTGGCGCGGCGGCGCATTTCGGCCCAGTCGATCAGGCCGAGGCGGCGCGGTTCGCGGCCGATGAAGATGTTCTCCGCGACCGACAGGTTCGGGCAGAGGTTCACCTCCTGGTAGACGGTGCTGATGCCCGCCTGCTGGGCCTGCAGCGGACCGGCGATCCGCACCCGCTGCCCGGCCAGCACCACCTCGCCGCCGTCCGCCGGGTGCACCCCGGTCAGCACCTTGATCAGCGTGGACTTGCCGGCGCCATTCTCCCCCATCAGGGCGTGCACCTCGCCAGGGAAGAGCCGGAAGTCGACCCCGTCCAGCGCCACCACTCCGGGGAACTCCTTGCGGATCCCCCGCACTTCCAGGACCGGTTGCTGACGCACCCCGGTTCTCCTCTCCTCGTGCGACCCGGCCCGCCCGGGGAGCGTTCCGCCGATCGCTCCCCGGGCGGGCGGGCCCGGTCAGTACTGGCGGGTCGGCAGCGCGGCAGCGGCCTGGTCCTGGGTGAAGACACCCTCCTGCGTCTTGATCCGCCTCGGCACCTGCTCGCCGGCCTTGACCTTCTTCGCCAGGTCCATCAGCTGGTCGCCGAGGAGCGGGTTGCACTCCACATCGACGTTGATCTTGCCCTGGCTCATCGCGGTGAAGGCGTCCTTGACCCCGTCCACCGAGATGATCCTGATGTCGGTGCCCGGCTTCTTCCCGGCCTCCTCGATCGCCTGGATCGCACCCAGCGCCATGTCGTCGTTGTGCGCGTACAGCACGTCGATCTTCGGCTGGGCTTTCAGGAAGGCCTGCATGACCTCCTTGCCCTTCGCCCGGGTGAAGTCACCGGTCTGCGAGGCCACCACCTTGAACTTCGCGTCCGCCTTGATCACGTCGCCGAAGCCCGCCTTGCGGTCGTTGGCCGGCGCCGAACCCGTGGTGCCCTGCAGCTCGACGATGTTCACCTCGTCGGACTTGCCCTGGTACTCCTTCACCAGCCAGTCGCCGGCCTTCTTGCCCTCCTCGACGAAGTCGGAGCCGAGGAAGGAGACATAGAGCGAGTCGTCCTTGGAGTCCACCGCCCGGTCGGTGAGGATCACCGGGATCTTGGCGTCCTTCGCCTCCTTCAGCACGGTGTCCCAACCCGACTCCACCACCGGCGAGAAGGCGATCACATCCACCTTCTGCTGGATGAACGATCGGATCGCCTTGATCTGGTTCTCCTGCTTCTGCTGCGCGTCGGAGAACTTCAGCTCGATGCCCGCCTTCTTCGCGGCCTCCTGGATCGACTTGGTGTTCGCGGTGCGCCAGCCGCTCTCCGCGCCGACCTGCGAGAAGCCCACGACGAGCTTGTGGCCGGCACCCTTGTCGGCCGAGCCCCCACCTCCGCCGGAACCGCACGCGGTGAGGACGGTGACCATCGCACCGGCGACCAGGGCCGCCGCAGCTCTCTTGGACATGGTGGGACTTCCTCTCGGGATCGTCGATCGCGCGAACGGCACCGCTCACGTGAACGGGAGGTATCGGCGCCGTTTCGCTCCCACAGATTGTTAACGCTCACAATCGGCACCGGCAAGGCTCTCGCACCCCGTTACCCAATCTTGACCACTCCGTCGAGGGCGGCCCGAAGCACCGTCAACTCGACCGTGATTAGGGGAGTTGGCCCGCGTTGCGGGAGGAGGATTCCTTGCCGCGCGCGCACCGCACGGTGTTTGGATGACGCGCACGCCCCCGGCTGGAAGGCGGCACACGGACAGCCATGAACCCGGGGGCAGACGCGACGACTTGACCTGCTCGGAGCGCTCTCAGTGACGGCCGCCGCCATCGGCGCAGCCGCGCAGACGGCCTCCACCGACGTGCGGTGGAAGCATGCGGCCGCGACTGCGCGTTCGCGCCCACCCTGGTCCCACGCCGATCGCCGGCACACGACAGCGTTCCCCTCGACCCGCAGTAGACCCGGCGGAGCCACGTCCTCGCTCGACGCGCCCCCAACCTTCGGCCGGGAGGTGCCCCGCCCGCGGGGATTCCCTTCGCGCACCGCCGAGGCACGCACTCCTCGCAGACCTCAGCCGTCGGACCGCCGGGCACCAGCCGGTCCGACGCGGTCCGAACGAGCGCACCCGGCGGCCGCGGGCGGCAGGGTCAGTCGCGGCGGGCGGGACCGGCGCTGCGGCGGAGGACCATTTCCGGGGAGATCTGGACGTGGTTGCGGGCATGGGCGACGCCGACGAGTTCCTCGAGGAGGAGTTCGAGGGCGCGGCGGCCGAGTTCGCCGAAGTCCTGGCGGACGGTGGTCAGCGGCGGGGTGAAGTACGCGGCCTCGGGGATATCGTCGAAGCCGATCACGCTGATCTCGCCCGGGATGGCGCGGCCCGCCTCGTGCAGGGCGCGGAGCAGGCCGAGGGCCATGTGGTCGTTGGCGCAGAAGACGGCCGTGACCTCCGGGTCGTGCGCGATCCGGCGGCCCGCCTCGTAACCGGAGCGGGCGCTCCAGTCACCGCTCCCGACCCGCGGCACCCGGGCACCGCCGGCCTCCAGGGTCTGCCGCCAGCCGTCCTGGCGGTCGCGGCTCTCCATCCAGCCGGCGGGCCCCGCGAGGTGGTGCACGGTGCGGTGACCGAGGTCGAGCAGGTGGCGGGTGGCGACCTCGGCGCCGGCCCGGTTGTCGAACGACACCATCGGCATCCGGGACCGGCTGCCGGAACCGACCGCGACCACCGGTACCGGACTGGACAGCTTGGCGAGGGCGCTGACCGCGGAGATCTGCGGGGCGATCACCGCGACGCCTTCCACGCCCTGGTCGAGCAGCCGGTCCACGGCCTCCTGCACGGAGCGGCTGTCCAGGGAGCGCAGGCTGGCCACGCTGACGAAGTAGTCGGCGGTGCGGGCGGCGCGCTCGATGCCGTCGAGCATCGAGGCGGGCCCGTACAGGGTGGAGTCGAAGCTGACGACGCCCAGGGTCTGCGAGCGGCGGGTGACCAGGGCGCGGGCGGCCGAGTTCGGCCGGTAGTCGAGTTCGCGGATCGCGGCAAGCACCCTCTCCCGGGTGCCGGGCCGCACGTGCGGAGCGCCGTTGAGCACCCGGGACACCGTCTGGTGGGAGACGCCGGCCAGCTTCGCGACGTCCGCCATCACCGGCTGTCGCACCTCCGTACCGACCGCTTCAGTTCCCACGCGCAGCCCCCTCTGGTGCCCCGGTCCGACCGTCCGCCCCGTCGTCGCGCGGCGGCGCCACTGTCTCATGCCTACGCTTGCAGCGTAGATGTTAGCGTTAACAAATAACTCGGAGGCAGGCCTCGATCCGCCTCAGGCCGGGCGTCAGGGCAGGCCGCAGCGCTTCTCCTCGCGCAGCACCAGGTGGTCGCGGAGGATGCCGTACGCCTCCTGCCCGTACGACCAGACCTCTGTTCGGCGGTGTGCCGGCTCCAGACCGCCCGCGCGGACGCTGTAAGACAGGGTGATTGCCACGGCCACGGTGGCCGGTACCGTCTCTGGCGCTCGACGGTACCGGCCACCCCGGATCAGTGCGTCTTGTCGTGGCCCAAGCGCGGGCGCGGCCGGTGTGCGGTGGTGGTGCCCGGGCTCAGCCCCAGGGCCGGTCGACCAGCCAGCTGGTGTCGGCGGCCCAACTGGTGCTGCTGTCCCAGCTGTTGGAGCCGCCGTTGGCGGCTACGTAGACCGTGTAGTTGTAGTGGCGGAGGTACTTCGTCGGGTAGTTGACGGACTGGAAGGACTGGCCGACCCCGCTGTTGCCCGAGGTGGGACAGAAGGTGGCGTCCTGCGCGAACGAGCTGCCGCCGTCGTCGGCGCTCAGGTAGAGCTCGAAGTTGTAGTGGCGCAGGAAGCGGCCGGGGTCATTGGCGGACTCGAACGTCAGGCAGGAGGTGTTGGCCAGGCCGGCGCGGACGATCCAGGTGGCGTCGGCCTTGTCGATTGCCGGGCTGGAGGAGTTGACGGCGGAGATGACGACCTTGTTGTCGGCGTCGTCGTGGCGGATGTAGTCGGAGGTGCAGCACGTGGTGGTGGCCTGCATGGAGACCCGGGAGCCAGGGGTGAGTGCTCCGGTGCTGGTTGAGCTGCTGCTGTAGCCGGCGGCGGTGATGTTGGCCTGGACGGCGTTCTCGGTGGCGTCGGTCGGGTAGCCGGAGGTCATGACGCCCTCGTAGAAGGTGCCGGCGGAGCCCTTGCTGTTGTCGCCGCCGATGCCCAGGATGATCGCGCCCTCCTTGTGCATCGGGTTGTAGCCGGCCGCGTTGGGGCGCGCGCCGCTGTAGTAGGTGGACAGGCCGCCCGACTGGGCGTCGCCGGCCCGGATGGCCCACTGGTTGGGCTCACCCTTGACGATGGCGGTCAGGAACCGGTTGTTGACGCTCGGGTCGTTGGCGTTGAAGCCGGTGCTGATGCCGGAGAACAGGCCGTTCTCCTGGTCGGCCATCACCCAGGGGCCGTTGCCGGAGCCGTAGCCCCAGGCCTTGCTGTTGCCGAAGTAGATGGCCTCCATGTGGCCGTTGCCGGTGTCGGTGTTGCTGGTCTCGGCGTTGCCGTAGTCGAAGCAGCAGCCGCCGTCGTAGTGGGTGCCGTCCAGGATCGCGTACATGCCCTCGGGCTGGTCGCCGGTGGCGATGCCGTTGGTGTTGTTGTTGCGGTAGCCGGTGCCGGGGGCGATGTAGACGCCGTACGCCTCGTGGCCGGCGACCGTGACCGGCGCCTCGAAGGCGTTCGCGAGGTTGTCCGGGCCCGGCGCGGCACCGCCGGCGGGGGCCTGGGTGAGGTGGTTGCCCTTGCCGGACTGGTCGTAGATGACGGTGATGACGCAGCTGGTGGCGGCACAGAAGGAGTCCTGCGCGGCGGCGTCGGCGTAGCCGCCGGTGCTCAACAGGCCGATGTCCTTGGTCGCGCCGTCCGACGCGCGCCTCACCTGGTACAGCGCTCCGCTGGAACCGGCGTACAGCGCCCGGGTGGTGGAGTGCGCGGCGACGCACGGCGTATTGCCGGCGGCGTAGATGTCGCACGGCCCCTGGGTGGCCGCCTGCGAGGTGGTGGTCGTGGCAGTGAGCAGGCCGGCGGCGAGCACGGCGGTGGTACCGGCCCCGAGCAGCGCGCGCCTGACGCGGCGGATCCACGGTCGCTTGATCATGAAGAACTCCTTCACGGGGTGGGGTGTGAGGTGAGCGTCGACGAACCCCCGGTGCCCGGCTGTGCGGGCGGCGTGGGTTGCGTTGACGCCTCCGGGTCCGGTGCGGATTCGGCCGTCTTCGGCACCGGACTCGGGGCGGGCTGCTCGTCAGCTCCAGGGGGCGGCCGCGAGCCAGCTGGCGTCCTGGGCCCACGACGAGGTGGCGTCCCAGGCGTTGGTGCCGCCGTTGCTCGCGATGTAGGCGGTGAAGTCGTAGTGGCGGATGTATTTGGCCGGGTAGTTGAAGGACTGGAGGGAGTGACCTGTGCCGCTGTTTCCTGACTGCGGGCAGAAGGTGGCGTCCGCGGCGAACTGGGTGGTCCCGTCGTTGGGATTGAGGTAGAGCTCGAATGCGTAGTGCCTGAGGTAACTTCCGGATGCGTTGGCCGACTCCAAGGAGACGCAGTTGCTGTTGGCCAGGCCGGCGCGGACGATCCAGGTGGCGTCGGCCTTGTCGGTGGCCGAGCTGGAGGAGTTGATCGCGGAGATGACGACCTTGGTGTCGGCGTCGTCGTGGCGGAGGTAGTCCGAGGCGCAGCACGCGGTGGTGGCCTGCAGGGAGATCCGGGAGCCGGGCGTCAGCGAGCCGGTGCCGGTCGAGGCGCTGCCGTAGCCGGCTGCGGCGATGTTGGCCTGGACCGCGGCATCGGTTGCGTCGGAGGGGTAGCCCTTGACCATGGCGCCCTCGTAGAAGGTGCCCGCGCTCGCGTTGCGGTTGGTCTGGCAGCAGTCGCCTCCGCTGCCGAGGATTATGGCGCCCTGCTTGTGCATCGGGTTCCATCCGCTGGGCAGTGCGCCGCTGTAGAGCTGGGTCAGGCCCCGGGACCGGGCGTCGGCGCCCTTGAGTGCCATCTGTGTGGTGCCGTCGTTCTTGAGCATCGCGGTGACGAAGCGGCTGCTCTGCGGTACCTGGTCGGGGTTCCACGTCTTGCCGCCGCCGGAGAACAGGCCGTTCTCCAGGTCCGCCTGCACCCACGGCCCGGTTCCGCTGCAACCGCCGAACCAGCATTCCGTGCTGAAGTTGATCGCGTCCATGGCGCCGTTGCCGTCGGCCCTGTGGTCGGTCTCCGTGTTGCCGTAGTCGAAGCAGCAGCCGCTGTTGACGTGGGTGCCGCTGGTGACCATGTACTCGCCCTCGGGTGAGCTGCCGGTCGGCACCCCCGAGGTGGAGCTGTATGCGAAGTAGCTGTTGCCGGGGTTGATGTAGAGCGCGTAAGCCTTCTGGCCGCCTACGGTCACCGCTTCGGTGGTCGCGGTGGCCGCCGTGTCGGCGCCGCCGGTCCCGCCGGGCCCCTGGTAGACCAGGGTGCTGCCGCTACCGGTCTGGTCGTAGAGGCGGGTGATGGTGCACACGGTGCCCGCGCAGAACGAGTCCTGCGCCGCGGCGTTGGCGACGCCTCCGGCGGACAGTACCCCGATGTTCTGTGTCGTGCCGTCCGACGCCCGCTGCACCTGGTAGAGCGGGCCGTTGTAGGAGGCGAACAGCGCGCGGGTGGTGCTGTGCGCCGCGACGCACGGTGTGCCGCCGGCGGCGTAGATGTCGCATGGGCCCTGGATGGCGGCCTGGGAGGTGGTGGCCGTGCCGGTGAGTACGCCGGCGGCGAGCACGGCGGTCGTCCCCGCCGCCAGCAGCGCCCGCCGGGCACGGCGCAGCCACGGTCGTACGGTCATGAACGAACTCCTTCCACGGGGTGGGGGAAAGGAAGGGGTGTAGGGGTGGGGGTGGGGAGCAATTGTTAACGCTAACAATTGCACCCGAGAAGGAGCGGTGCGCGCATACGATGGAATGGACACCTCAGGGGCGCCGCAACGGCCATCACTATGGCCACACATTGGGGCACCGTCAAGACATTGCACATGGAACCTTTGTCAGCGTGCGAACATTTTTCGACTCGCGGTCCGGACCGGCACCGCCGGCCCGTCACCGCGGTCGGTCGAGGACCGGTAGGCAGTGACGGTCCCCCCGCCCCGCGGACCTCTGGACACGCCCGGCGCGCGGGGCTATAAACGTGGGACCTGTTAACGGCAGATGTCGCGATGTCAGTCACCTCTCGCCCCGCCCCGCAGAGTTGCCGCGCCTCGGCAACTTTGTTAGCGCTAACATTTCACGGGCGCACGGTGGTTCTTCCTCCCCGAAAGGAACAGGTCAGCAATGCTGCCCCCTCCCCTGAGCCGCCGCAGTCTGCTCCAGGCGACCGGCGCCCTGGCCGTCGCGCCCGCCGTCGGTCTCGGTCTCGGTCTCGACCTCGGTCTCACCGCCCCGGATGCCGAGGCCGCCGCCACAGGCGTCTCGGCGCTGCCGTTCGACCTCGGCCAGGTCCGGCTCACCGGCGGCCGGTGGCTCGACAACCAGAACCGGACCCTGGCGTACCTGCGCTTCGTCGACGTCGACCGCCTGCTGTACAACTTCCGCGCGAACCACCGGCTGTCCACCAACGCGGCCGTCGCGACGGGCGGTTGGGACGCCCCGGCGTTCCCCTTCCGCACCCACGTGCAGGGGCACTTCCTCAGCGCCTGGGCCCAGGCCTACGCGGGAACGGGCGACACCACCTGCCGCGACAAGGCCGCCTACATGGTGGCCGAGCTGGCCAAGTGCCAGGCCAACAACGCCACCGCGGGGTTCGCCGCCGGCTACCTCTCGGGCTTCCCCGAGACGGACTTCACCCAGCTCGAGTCCGGCACGCTCAGGAACGGCAACGTCCCCTACTACTGCGTCCACAAGACCATGGCCGGCCTGCTCGACGTCTGGCGCCTCATGGGCAGCACCCAGGCCCGGGACGTGCTCCTGGCGCTGGCCGCCTGGGTCGACCAGCGCACCGGCAGCCTCGGGTACGGCCAGATGCAGGCGCTCCTGGGTGTCGAGTTCGGTGGCATGAACGAGGTCCTGGCCGACCTCCACCTGCAGACCGGGGACACGCGCTGGCTCGCGGTCGCCCAACGCTTCGACCACGCCGCCGTGTTCGACCCACTCGCCGCGGGCCAGGACCAGCTGAACGGCCTCCACGCCAACACCCAGGTGCCCAAGTGGATCGGCGCCGTCCGCGAGTACCGGGCCACCGGAACCGCGCGCTACCGCGACATCGCCTCGCACGCATGGACGATCTGCACCACCTCGCACAGCTACGCCATCGGCGGGAACAGCCAGGCCGAGCACTTCCGCGCCCCCGACGCCATCGCCACCTACCTGACCAACGACACCTGCGAGCTCTGCAACTCGTACAACATGCTCAAACTCACCCGCGAGCTCTGGCAGTTGGACTCCGCACAGGCCGCGTACTTCGACTTCTACGAGCGCACCCTGCTCAACCACGTCGTCGGGGCGCAGAACCCCGCCGATCCCCACGGGCACGTCACCTACTTCACCCCGCTCAAGCCCGGCGGCCGCCGCGGCGTGGGCCCGGCCTGGGGCGGCGGCACCTGGAGCACCGACTACGACACCTTCTGGTGCTGCCAGGGCACCGGCATGGAGTCCAACACCAAACTGGCGGACTCCGTCTACTTCCACGACGGCACCACCCTCGTCGTAAACCTGTTCGTGCCCACCGTCCTCACCTGGGCCGAACGCGGCATCACGGTCACCCAGTCCACCTCGTACCCGGCGCAGGACACCACGACGCTCCGGGTCACTGGCAGCGTGAGCGGCACCTGGTCGATGCGCATCCGCATTCCCGCCTGGACCTCCGGCGCCACCGTGAGCGTCAACGGCACGGTCCAGAACATCGCCACCACGCCGGGCAGCTACGCCACCCTCACCCGCTCCTGGACCTCCGGCGACACGGTGACCGTCGAACTGCCCATGCGCGTCACGCTCCGGGCCGCCAACGACAACCCGGACGTCACCGCGATCACCTACGGTCCGGTCGTCCTGTGCGGCAACTATGGCAGCACCGCCCTGGCCGCCCTCCCCGTCCTCGACCCGGCGTCGATCACCCGGACCGGCACGACCGGCCTCGCCTTCACCGCGACCGCCGACGGCTCCCCCGTCGGCCTCGTCCCGTTCCACGAGGCGCAGGGCTTCAACTACACCGTCTACTGGAGCACCAGGAGCGCCGGATTCCGGCTGTTCAACGCGGCCAGCGGGCTCGTGCTGGGCATCCGGGACATGTCCACCGCGGACGGTGCGCCCGCCCTCCAGTGGGCCGACTCCGGCACCGTCGACCATGACTGGGTGCCCGTCGTCGACGGCACCGCGCTGCGCCTGCGCAACGCCAACAGCGGCAAGGTCCTCGGCGTGCAGAACATGTCCACCGCCGACGACGCCCCCGTGCTCCAGTGGTCGGACAACGGCACGGCCGACCACCGGTGGTCCGTCGTCGAGGCGGCCGACGGCGCGTACGAACTGCGGAACGCCAACAGCGGCAAGCCACTCGGCATCGCCGGCGCCTCCACCGCCCGGGGCGCCCTCGCCGTGCAGGCCGCCGACACCGGTTCGCCGACAAGCCGGTGGAGGTTCGTTCCGAGCGGCACCCGGCTCATCCGGAACGTGGCCAGCGGGCTCGTGCTCGGCGTGCTGAACATGTCGACCGCCGACGACGCCCCCGTGCTCCAGTGGTCGGACAACGGCACCGCGGACCACCTGTGGACCGCGGTGATCGACAGTGGAGGCTACCTGCGGCTGCGGAACTCCAACAGCGGCAAGGTTCTTGCGGTGGAGGGCGGCAGCACGACGAACGGCGCCCGGATCGTCCAGTGGAGCGACGACGGAGCCGCCGACCACCGGTGGCGCCTACGGCACGGCGGCGGCGACACCTTCCGCATCCAGTCCGCCGTCAGCGGCCGCGTCCTCGGGGTCTCCGGAGCCTCCACCACCGCGGGAGCCCAGGTCGTCCTCTGGGACGACAACGGCACGGCCGACCATCTCTGGCGCTTCGTCTGACCGGGCGATCACGCCCCGCCGCGCACACGCGTCCGCGCCGGTGTCCCGGCCGTCCGCCGTCATCCGCCGGTGCCGGCGCCGTCTCCCGGACCGCCGCCAGCTCGCCCAGGAAGTGCCAGTAG
>NZ_JBHWDU010000018.1:0-121452 GCF_042734825.1 Kitasatospora sp. NPDC059648
CCGCGTTGAGCGGCACGGCAACCACCGGAATAGGGCGGCCCCGCGCACTGCGTCCTCGCTAGTGTTATTTCAAAAGGAATCTCCAACCCCGATCAGACGACCGAGGCCGGGGATGTCAACATATCTGGCGTTGACTTTTGGCACGCTGTTGAGTTCTCAAGGAACGGACACTTCCTTCGGACCGCCTTCCAGCGGGCCCTCCGGGCGCTTCGTTCTTTCGTGTTTCCAGCTTATCAGACGTTTTCCGCTCCGTTTTCCGGGGCTTCGTCATCCAACTCGCCGGTGTCTTCCGGCGCTTGACGCCCCGTCCGACGTTCCAAACTCTAGCCGATCCCCGCTCCGAAAAGCGAATCCAGCCGCAATCCGATAAAACGAGCACACCAAATAGGCACCGAGCCGAGACGCGAAAAGCGAAACAGCCGGCACGAACCGGAGTGGTGTTTCAAGGGATTGGCTGCCCCGGGACCGTCCGCGCTGATGCGTGTCCGGTGCTCCCTGCCAGGCAACTCGAAGAACATTAGACCTCTGGGGAGGCCGAGTCAAGCGCCGCAAGCGATTTTTCGGCACCCTCCTCCGCCGGCAGCTGGAAGGCCAGGACGGCGACGTCGTCGTCGTGCTCCGAGGTCACACCCATCGCCCGCAGCAGGCGGGCGCAGATCACCTCGGGGGCGCCGATCGCGCCGGTGAGGGTGCGGGCCAACAGGTCGAGTCCCTGGTCGATGTCCTCGTCGCGTCGCTCGACCAGACCGTCCGTGTAGAGGACACCGGTCGTGCCGGGGAGCAGGCGCAGGGTGTGGGAGACGTGCAGGCCGCCGCCGGTGCCGAGCGGGGGGCCGTTCTGGTCCTCGCTGCGCAGGATGGTTCCGTCGGGGCAGCGCAGCAGCATGGGCAGGTGGCCGGCCGAGGCGTAGGAGAGGGTGCGGCGCTGTGGGTCCCAGACGGCGTAGGTGCAGGTGGCGATCTGGTTGGCGTCGATCTCCATGGCGAGGCCGTCGAGCAGGCACATCACCTCGTGCGGGGGCAGGTCGAGGCGGGCGTAGGCGCGCACGGCGGTGCGCAGCTGGCCCATCACGGCGGCCGCTCGCAGGCCCCGGCCCATGACGTCGCCGATGACGAGTGCGGTACGTCCGCCCGCGATGGCGATGACGTCGTACCAGTCGCCGCCGACCGCGGCCTCGGCGCCGCCCGGCTGGTAGGTGGCGGCGACCCGCAGGTCCGCGGGCTGGTCGAGCTTCTGCGGGAGCAGGCTGCGCTGGAGGGTGACGGCGGCCTCGCGCTGGCGGCGTTCGGCCTCGCGCAGCCGGGCGGCGGCGAGGACCTGGTCGGTGACCTCGGCGGCGAAGATCAGCACGCCGGCGGGCGGTCCCTCGGCGGCCGACGGCTTGTCGGCCGGCTCGCCGGCCTCCCCGGTGCCGAGCGGGACGCAGGAGACGTTGTAGTAGCGGTTGCCGGTGAGGCCGAGGATGCAGCGGGCCTTGACGCTGCGGGGGCTGCCGCCGCGGATGACCTGGTCCATCAGGGGCAGGACGCCCATGGTGCCGAGTTCGGGGAGGGCCTCGGCTGCGGGCAGGCCGGTGGGGCGGTCGCCGAAGAGTTCGCGGTAGGCGCGGTTGGCGTAGCCGAGCTGGTGGTGCGGGCCGTAGGTGACGGCGACCGGGGCGGGGATGCGGTTGAGGACCTCGCGCAGGTTCTGGGGTTTGTGCGGGTCGAGGAGTTCGGCGGCGGTGGCGGGGCTGATCGGGTCACGGGGGCCGGGCACGACGACGTTGTCGATGGAGGGCGTGCCCTCCTCGGTGCCGGCCCGGTTGGGTGGGGCGGCACGCCAGGGGACTCCGGTGAGCCGGGCGCTCCAGCGCATGAGGTTCAAACGACGGCCGCTTCCTCGTTTTCCAGGCATATCATCACTTTTTGTGTGCACATCAACACACGGGGTAATGACCAGTTCGGGCTGATCCTGTCAGGCGGAGGGCCGGTTCCGGAAGTCGCACGCCCGGCGTGGCCGTCGGATCGACCCTCGGACCGGCCGTCGGCCCCGGGCGACGGGTGTGTTCATCGGGGAGCTTCCGGCCCGGCCCCGGACGGTCGGCCCGTGCCGGAATCGAATCCGCCCTCGAAGGCCGAACGCGGGTGCTCCGTCGTTCCCAGGGAGACCACCTCGCGGGAGAACACCCCGAGGAGCACCCAGTCCATCAGCACCCGCACCCGGCGCTCCGCGCTCGGCAGTCGCCGCAGGTGCCGTGCCCGGTGCAGCCACCACGCCCGGCGTCCGGTCAGCCGACCGCCCCGCCGGGTGTGGGCGACGGCCCGGTGCAGGCCCAGCGAGGTCGAGCAGGCGGCGGGGCCGGGCCGGTACGCGACCAGCCCCGGCGCGTGCGGTCCGCCGTCCAGGGCCAGCGCGATGTTGCGGGCCAGCAGCTCGGCCTGGGCGAAGGCGTGCTGGGCGTTGGGCGCACAGACGGCGCCGTCCGCGTCGGCGTCGGGGACGGCGGCGCCGTCGCCCGCCGCCCAGGCCCCGGGCAGGGCACGTCCGTCCGGTCCGACGGCCTGCAGGGTGGCCAGGCAGCGGACCCGGCCCAGCGTGTCCAGCGGCAGATCGGTGTCGCGCAGCATCGGGGAGGGCCGCACGCCCGCCGTCCAGACCAGGGTGCGGGCGCCGAAGCGGCTGCCGTCGGAGAGCGCGGCGACCCCGCCGGCGACGGACTCCAGGGTGGTGCGCAGCCGGATGTCGACGCCGCGTTCGCGCAGCTGGCCGAGGGTGTGCTCGGCGAGTTCGGGCGACTCCTCGGCGAGGATCCGGTCGGTCGCCTCGATCAGCACCCAGCGCAGGTCCTCGACACGGACGTTGTGGTGGCCCCGTACGGCGGCGCGGGCCATGTCCTCGAGTTCGGCCAGCGCGCCGACGCCCGCGTAGCCGGCCCCGACGAAGACGAAGGTGAGCGCGGACTGCCGCAGGGCGGGGTCGCGCGTGGCGGAGGCGAGGTCGAGCTGCTCCAGCACGTGGTTGCGCAGGTGCACGGCGTCGCCGACGGTGGAGAAGCCGAAGCCGTGTTCGGCCAGGCCGGGCACCGGGGCCGTCCGGGAGACCGACCCGGGGGCCACCACCAGGACGTCGTAAGGGATTTCGAGCGGCGCCGGGGGCTCGCCGGGGCCCGCGGCGTCGGCCAGCGCACGGCGGGCGGCGTGTTCGATCCGGGTGATCCGGGCGGTGAGCACCCGGCAGTCCGGCAGGGCCCGGCGCAGCGGGACGACCACGTGCCGCGGGTCGATCGATCCGGCCGCGACCTCGGCCAGCAGCGGATGGTAGGTGGAGTAGGCCCGGGGTTCGACGACGGTGATCTCCACCTCGCCGCGCCGCAGCCGCTCCCGCAGGCGACGCTGGAGGTGGAGCGCGGTGGCCATCCCGGCGCAGCCGCCGCCGGCGATCAGGATCCTGATGGTGCACCTCCTGCCGATGTGACGTTCCGTCCCGGCCCCGCAGCCGGGGGCGTCCCCCCGTCACGCACCCCTATGAAGGACCGGCGGAGGTGGTCTTGTCCACAGTCCGTACGGGGCTGGTTGCGACGGAAGTGACGGACGTGGCCAGTTGTGCTTGCCGGGCCACTTTCTGACGCACTTTCGGCCGCGAAGAGGCGTGAACTATGGTCGGATTGTGTGCCGGAGCGGCCACCGCCATGACAACCGGCGGCGACGCACCGTGGAGCGGCCACTACGGCCAGTTCCAGTGTTGGCGTGAGAACCCGACTGGGGGACAGTCATCCGGGGAAGGGTAGTTCCCGGACGAGGCCCCGGGCGGTGCCGACGCGCCGAGCCGGACGCCAAGAGCGGCCCGGCGGCACGACCGTGGTCACCGGAACGGGACGGGCGGCACGAGCGATGGGTCATCTGGTCATTTCTGACGGGCTGAGCTGCACCGGGGGGTGCAGGGGCGGGCGACGACAGGGTCCGGTTTCGGACGCCTGCGGGGGAGAGTTGGGATGATGGAACAGAAGCAGGTGTTGGGGCGGGCGGGCGCACCGCACGCCGGACAGGGCACGGTGCCGGAGCAGCGCGGCCCGGGCCCGGTGGACCTGCCGCAGGGCGGGATCGCGTACGCGGCCGTCCCGTACCGGGCCGAGCCGCCGCAGGCCGTCGCGCCGGCACCCGGGGCCCGGTTGCGGGTGGACGCCCGGCGGAACCTGGAGAGCGTGCTGCGGGCCGCCCGGGAGGTGTTCGGCGAGTTCGGCTACGGCGCTCCGATGGAGGAGGTCGCACGCCGGGCCGGGGTCGGGGTCGGCACGGTCTACCGGCGCTTCCCGAGCAAGGAGGTGCTGGTCCAGCGGATCGCCGCCGAGGAGGTGGCCTGGCTGACCGCGCAGGCGCGGGAGTCGCTGTACGGCGGCGCCGGCGCCTGGGAGTCGCTGGCCGGGTACCTGGCCCGGGCCGTGAGCACCGGGGCCGGGCGGCTGCTGCCGCCGGAGGCCTTCCGGTACGCGGAGGAGCTGGGCGGGGTGCCGGAGCAGCGGGCGCCGGAACCGCCTGCCGCCGTCCGCTTCGACCTGCGCGGCGAGGGGGCGCGGTCCGGGGCGGGGGCGGAGCCCTCACCGGCGGACGCCGATCCCCGGCTGCTGCTGCAGCTGTTGGCCGCCCTGGTGGCGCGCGCGGGTGCGGCGGGCGAGCTGCGGCCGGGCGTCACGGTGTCGGACGTGGTGCTGGTGCTGACCGCGTCGGTGCCCGTGCACGCGGCGCGGCCCTCGGTCTCGGCGCCGACGACGGCCGGTTTCACGGCGGTCGGTCCGCAGACGGACGGTCAACCGACTGCCATGGGGCCGTCGGACCGACTGCTGCAGATACTGCTGGACGGTCTGCGGGCGCACTGAGTCGCCTCCGGGGCACGCCGATCCGGCGGCGGTACCCGGCCTTCGCGACCGACGCGCCGGACGGGCAAACGAGTTGGGCGGAACACCGGCGCACGCCCGGGGCACGCGCGCCGGGCGCGGGCGTCGCTCGACTCCTCACCGGGCGCTGGGCGAACACATCCGCGACGGCCCCTCGGAAGAGTGGGTACCGGCCGGTCTGGCTACCGTGCGCCCCTGCGCTATGCCATCCTTTGCCCGTGGTTGGAGCCAATGTCCCGATGCGCGCCCTTCGCGCGCCGTCGGCGCCGTACGCCGGGGAACCGTGCGCCTACGCACTCCCGCACGCCCTGCCACACTACGGGGGCTGTCGTGGAATCTGGGGTCCGTTGTGAGCGCCGAGGAACAGAACGACTACGGGTACGGCCTCGACTTCGGGGGGTTCTCCGGCAGTGCTGCCGAAGGGTCCGCCGCGGGCCCCGGCGGTAGCGGGGCAGCCCAAGTGCCGGGCGCCCCGGGTGGTTCGGGCGCAGCGGCCGGGTCCGGCGGCGCGGCCGGTCCGGGCCCCGCGCACGTCCCGGACCAGGGCGGATGGCCCGGTCGCGAGTCGCTGTCCGCCTCCTCCGCCTCCTCCTCCGCGCTGCCGCCCGGGCGGGTGCCCGGCCAGGCTCCGGCGGGCCGGGGCGGCGTCGCCCCCGAGGCGTTCGTCGGCGACGGCCGCCCGGCCCGCCCGACCGTGCCCGCCCCCGCCGACCCGGTGGACGGCGAGCGCCCGCCCTCCGACGCCGAGTTGACCGCCCGGGTCCGGGCCGGCGACGACACCGCGTACGAGGAGATCTACCTCCGGCACGTCGACTCGGTGCGCCGCTACGCCCGCACCTGCTGCCGGGACAGCTTCACCGCCGAGGACCTCGCGGGCGAGGTCTTCGCCCGCACCCTCCAGGCGCTCAAGGCGGGCAAGGGGCCGGAGTTCGCCGTCCGCGCCTATCTGCTGACCGCCGTGCGCAACGTCGCCGCCGCCTGGACCCGGAGCGAGCGGCGTGAACAACTCGTCGACGACTTCGGTCTGTTCGCCCAGTCCTCGGCCGCCGTCGTCGACTTCGACCTGGCCGATCCGGGCGCCGACGCCTGGGCCATGGCGATGGCCGACCAGCGGATGGTCATGCAGGCCTACGCCGAACTCCCCGAGGACGACCGGGTGGTGCTCTGGCACACCGAGGTCGAACGGGAGTCCCCGAAGACCGTCGCCGTGATGCTCGGCAAGACCGCCAACGCCACCGCCGTCCAGGCCCACCGGGCCCGCGACCGGCTGGCCGCCGCCTTCCTCCAGGCCCACGTCTCCGGCAGCCAGGCGAGCACCTGCGAGGCGTACGCCAACCGGCTCGGGGCGTACGCGCGCGGCTCGCTGCGCAAGCGGGCCTCGGCGGAGGTCGGTCGGCACCTCAAGGATTGCGACCGCTGCACGGCGGCCTGCCTCGAACTCACCGAGATCAACACCGGTCTGCGCGCGCTGCTGCCCGGCGGCGTGCTGGTCTGGGTCGGGGTCGGCGGGTTCGGCGCCGCCGCGGCCGCCGCGGGCGGTGTCGCCGCGGTCGGCGGTGCGGCCGCAGCGGGCACGGCGGCGGCCGCGGCCGGGTCCTCGGGCACGGCGGCGGGGGCCGCGGGTGCTTCGGGGACGACCGGCGCCGCGGGTGCTTCCGGTGCTGCGGGTGCTTCCGGTGCTGCGGGTGCTTCCGGCGGGAGCGCGGCCGCTGCCGCGGCCGGCGAGGGCCTGGGCACCGCCGCGAAGGCCGGGATCGCCGCCGCCGTCGCGATGGCGGCCGCCGCGGTGGCCGCGTACGCGCTGACCGGCTCGACCGAGCCGAAGCCGCCCGTGGCCGCTCCCCCGGCGACCTCCGCCCCGGCCGCGCCCTCCCCGGTGGCGCCCGTGCCCGCGCCGCCCACCCCGGCCCCCACCAGTGCCGCTCCGGCGCCGGCCCCTGCCCCTGCCCCTACCCCGGAGCAGCCCGCGCCCAGCCCGAGTGCGAGCCCCACCCCCAAGCCGGCCCCGAAGCCGACCCAGCGCCCGGTGGCCACCCGGGCCCCGCGGCACGAACCGACCACCGAACCGACCACCGAGCCACCGGTCGTCCAGACCCCGACCCTCCCGCCGCTGCCGACGCCGGAGGTGCCGGTAGTGCCGGAGGTGCCGGACGTCCCGATGCCCACGGTGCCGCCGGTGCCGCCGGTGCCGGAACCGACCGTCACCCCGCCGGCCCCGCCCGCGCCCACCGACTTCTGGGGCGACTCCCTCCCCGTGCTCAAGCCCGGCAACCACCGGGTGCCGGCGGAAGGGCCCAGCATCCGGCAGAAGGGCAGCGACAGGTTCTGGCAGCGCGGCGGCGGCTGGATCGGCGACGAGTACCACCCGCACGCCATCACCGTGCGCGCGCCGGCCACCACGCTGGTCGACCTCAACCGCAGCTGCACGTCCTTCGACGCGGTCGCCGGGGTCGACGACGCCACGCTCGGCCCCGGCGGGGTGGTCTTCACCGTCCAGGGCGGCGACGGCAGCACCCTGTGGCGCTCCCGCGCCCTCGGCGCCGGGGACGACGCGGTGCCGGTGCACGTGCCGCTGGTCGGCCAGAAGTCCATCCGGCTGGTGGTCACGCCGGTGCACGGGACCTGGTCGGCGCTGGACGTGGCGGACTGGGCGCAGGCCCGGTTCAGGTGCGCGTAGCGGTCCGGGCCAGGGCCGCGGCCCGTCCCGGGAGCTGCTGACGGCTCACCTGGGGACGGGCTGCGGGCCCCGGTTCTCGCGGCTTTCCGCTCAGACGGCGCAGGAGCCGTCCGCGCAGGCCTCCCCCGCCGGGGCGACCTGGACCGGGGCCGGGCGGCGCTCGCCGGTCTCGGCGGCGACCTGCTCCAGCACCTTGCGGAAGGTCGCGGCCTCCTGGCCGCCCTGGACCGCCCACTTGCCCTCGAACACGAAGGTCGGCACGGCGCTGATGCCCAGCTCACGGGCTTCGGCGAGCTGGGCGCGGACCTCGGCGGTGCCCTCGTCGCCCGCCAGGTAGGCGGTCACCCGCTCGCGGTCCAGACCCGCCGCCACCGCGACGTCGGCCAGCGCGGCGCGGTCGCCGACGTCCACGCCGTCGGTGAAGTGCGCCTTCAGCAGCGCCTCCTTGAGCCGGCCCTGCGCCTCGGCGCCGTACTCGACCTCTGCGAGGTGCAGCAGGCGGTGGCCGAGGAAGGTGTTGGCGTGCAGGGCTGCGTCGAAGTCGTACGTGATGCCCTCGGCGAGGCCCAGCTCGGCCACCCGCGCGTCCATCGCGACCGACTGCGGGCCGTAGCGCTCGGCCAGCCAGGCGCGGTGCGGGCTCGCCGTCGCCGGCGCGTCCGGGACCAGCTGGTACGGGCGGTAGACGACCTCGACGTCCTCCTTGCCCGGGAAGTCCGCCAGGGCCTGCTCGAAGCGGCGCTTACCGATGTAGCACCAGGGGCAGGCGATGTCGGACCAGATCTCGACCTTCATGTCGGGGGGCTCCAGGGTGCGTCTCGTGCGGATGTTCGGGATGGGTGAACGATGAACCATCTCGGTACATTCCCGACACCGCCGGGCTCCCTCGGTCAGCCCTCCACCGGCGCCGGCACCACCAGGACCGGGCAGGCCGCGTGGTGCACCGCCGCCGAACTCACCGACCCCAGCAGCAGCCGGGCGAAGCCCCCGTTGCCCCGGGTGCCGACCACCAGCGTGTGCTGCCGGGTCGAGGCCTCCAGCAGCACCTCGATCACGTTTCCCAGCACCACGTGCAGCGACATCTCCCCCTCGTACGGCCGGACCCGCTGCCGCAGCACGGCCGCCACCGCCCGGCGCAACCCGTCCGCCATGCTCTCGACCAGCGTCTCCACGCTCTCCTGCACCAGCTCCGCCATGCCCGGCGGGTACCCGGCCGGTGCCGGGTTCACCACGGCCAGCACGTACAGCGGCAGCCCGAACAGCTCCGCCTCCGTCATCGCCCGGTCCAACGCCCACAGCGACCCGTCGGACCCGTCGCAGGCCGCCAGCACCCCGGGCGGCCGGCCCGTCGGCGGCCGCCCGAGCACCGACAGCACCACGGGGACCTCCTGCCCCGGGCTCACACCGGCCACCGCACACACTCCTCACCGCTGGCTCACAGCCCCGCCATCATCACCTGCCCGGCGCCACCGCCCGGGCCAGCCGCGCCGGACGGCGTAGCGGAGGGGGCGCGGGAGCGCCCCGGCCCGGCGTCCGGCGTCAGGGGACGAGGGCCGGGAGGTGGGGGCGGGGGAGGCCGGTCCAGCAGGCGCCGTGGCGGCGGGCACGGAGGCGGCGTAGCCACAGTTCGGTGGAGACGAGGTCGGCGAGGCCGGCCAGGGCGGCCGGGGAGAGCGGGGCCGCGGGGTCGGCGGACTGGGCGAGACCGGCCCGGACGGCGGGGAGGTCGATGAGTCCCGCTTCGGCGAGGAGGGGGGCGTCGAAGAGTTCGGCGAGGCCGTCGGCGGCGAGGCGCAGGCCCGCCCGGGTGGGGGCGGTGCGGTCGGGGCGGGGGCCGCGGCCCCAGTCGGGGGGCAGGTCGGTGCGGCCGGCGCCGGTGAGCACGGCGTGCAGGAGGGCGTGCCGGGCGCCGGGTTGGAGGCGGACGTCGTCGGGAAGCAGCCGGGCCGCGCGGACCACCTGGTTGTCGAGGAAGGGCGCGTGCAGCCGCTGACCGGGCCGTTCGGCGGCGTGCACGAGCGTGCGGTAGGAGTGCGCCTGGCGGTGGAGGGCGTGGCGGGCGCGGTGCGCGCCGGGGTGTTCCTCGGGCGCCGGTTTGCGCGCCGCCAGCCGTAGCCGAAGGGCCACCGAGGAGAGCGCCTCGTCGGAGAGCCAGCGGGCGGCCGGGCCGGGGACGCACCAGGCGAGGTCGACGGCCGAGCGGTCGCCTGCCGTGCCGGCGCCGTCGGGGACGTGGCGGGCGGTCAGTTTGGCGGCCGCCTCGTCGAGCGCCTCGGCGTAGCGGACCCGGGAGAGCCGGTGGGCGGCCCGGACCACGGTGAGCGGGGTGCGCAGCGCGCCGGCCAGCACCCCGGCGGCGGCCCGGTCGGCGCCGGCCAGGGCGGCGACCGGGGGCAGGAGTTCGCGGGGCCGCCCGGCCCGGATGAGGTCGGCGAGCCGGGCCGGGTGGCCGTCCAGGACCTGGCGGGCGCCGTAGCCGGTGAGGTGGTCGGTGCCGCCGGCGTCGAAGCGGGCCTCGGCGCGGGCAGCGGCCACGAGTTCGGGGCCCGGCTCGTCGGTGAGCGGACCGGACTGCGGATCGGCGCGCAGGACGGCGTACGGGAGGGTGTCGGGGCCGGGGTCGAGCACGGTGTGCCGCAGTCGCGGGGTGTCGGGGGCCAGGGCGAGGGTGGTGGGCGGTTCGGTCTCGCCGAGCGTGACGGCGGCCAACTGCTCCGGGGCGGAAGGCCCCTGGGCCGCTTCCCGGACCCAGGAGCCCTTGACCGCGCCGCTCCTGGTGCTGGCGGCGCGCGGCGCGGCTCCGGCCCCGGCGGCACCGACGGCCCCGGCGCCCGTGGGCACCGGCGGAAGCGGTACGGCGGCGGCGAGCAGGGCGACGGTGGCGGAGGCGGTGCCGTACGAGAGGTCGACGCCGAGCCGGGCGCGCCCGGCGGGGCCGCCGACCGGTGCGGTGGCGCGGACCCGGGAGCGGACGGATTCCAGCAGGGCGCGGGTCAGTTCGCGGATCGCGGGCGCCTCGTCGCGCGGCTGTTCGGCGCCGGGCGGCTCGTCGTAGGCGTCGAGGTACGGGCGGCCGCCGCGGATGGCGAGCACGTGGCCGGGCGGCACCCGTTGGACGCCCAGGTACGGGGTGCCGGTGCCGAGCGCCTCCGGGGACTCGGGGCAGGCGAGCCGGGCGGCGAGGTAGCCGGTGTCGAGGGCGGCGCCCACCAGGTCGGCGAGCGGGAGGGCGGCGGTGGCGTACGCGGTGCCGCCGGCCCAGGGGGTGTGGAAGACGGGCTGGGCGCCGGCGAGGTCGGTGAGCAGCAGGGTGGAGCGGGTGCCGGTGCGCAGCACGACGGTGTAGCTGCCGGGCCAGGCGGTCAGGTGGCGGACGGCGCCGCCGCGGGCGGCGGCGAGGCCGGCGGCGAGTTCGGCGTCGGTGGCTCCGCAGTGGCCGAGGACGGCGAGCCGGGTGGTGGCGGGGGTGTCCTCGACCGGGTCGGGGGTGGCCGGTCCGGTGCTGACGGCGGCGGGGGCCCCGGGCCGGAGGGTGACCAGGCGGATCTCCTCGGGGCGCCAGTCACCCACTGCCCACAGCGGGTTGGGGCCGGTCCACAGGGGGCGCGCGGCGATCGGCGTGACCGTGGCGAGTGCCTCGTGCGCCGGTGTTCCCGCCCGGGGCGCGCCCGTGCTCCAGCCCGTCAGCCACCGCATCGCGCCTCCACCGGACGAGGACCTGCACTCGCGCGGCACGTCGGGGCGGCCGGGTGGGGTGCCGGGCTGCGGCCCGCACGCGCGTCCGGACGTGCCCTCGTTCCGGCGCGCCGTCAGGAGACATCGTGCCACCAACGGGCAGCACCGGGACCGGTGTCGTCGGTTCCGGTTCGGTTTCGCCGAGGCTTCGGCGGCCCGTGGGCGGGACTTCTGCGGGGACGGATTCGGGCGGGCCGGGCCTCCCCCTCCCCGGCCCGGACCGCCCGGACGGCGCCCTTGACATGGGCATCGCGAGATGGCCGAAAGGCGTCGCCCCGCCCGGGAGGGCATCCGCATGCCCTCCCGGACTTGACCGCCGCCCGCGGGGACTGAGGCGGCGGCATCCCCCGGCCCGCCGGGTCCTCGACGGCGGGCCGACCCACGACCACCAGCGAATCGCCGCGCAGCCGGTCGGGCCAGGGGGCACGGCCGGGCGCACGTGAACACGGGACCGGAGCACGACGCTCCGGCGCGCGGAGCGACCGGACCGCTCCGGGTGGTCCGGA
The DNA here is from genome assembly GCF_042734825.1 of Kitasatospora sp. NPDC059648. Taxonomy (NCBI): domain Bacteria; kingdom Bacillati; phylum Actinomycetota; class Actinomycetes; order Kitasatosporales; family Streptomycetaceae; genus Kitasatospora; species Kitasatospora sp. NPDC059648. Next base: position 11,793 of record NZ_JBHWDU010000018.1, read on the forward strand.
CCAACTGCCGCAACCGCCCGGCGCGGTACCGCCGGGTGCGCGATCCCGCCATCCGGAATGCGGCCTCTTAACCGTCGGAACGCGTCCGACTACTCTAGGTACAGCAGCTACGGCCCGGTGCCGCCCGGGCCCCGCGCACAAGGCCGCAGGAGGTGCCGCCGCCACCATGACCGTCAGCCCACGAGGACCGAACGAACGGCTCGGCACGCTCCTGGCCCTCGCCCAGATCAGCAACGCCGGCCTGGCCCGCCGGGTCAACGACCTCGGCGCCCAGCGCGGATTGACACTGCGCTACGACAAGACCTCGGTGGCCCGCTGGGTCAGCAAAGGCATGGTCCCGCAGGGGCCCGTCCCGCACCTGATCGCCACCGCGATCGGCGGCAAGCTCGGCCGGCCCGTCCCGCTGGAGGAGATCGGCCTGGGCGACACCGACCCGGCGCCCGAACTCGGCCTGGCCTTCCCGCGCGACGTCGCCGACGCCGTGCGCTCCGCCACCGACCTGTTCCGGGTCGACCTCGACCTGCGCCGGGGCCCCGGCGGCGGCCGCTGGAGCGACAGCCTGGCCGGGACCTTCTCGGTCGCCGCGTACGCGACGCCCGTCTCCCGCTGGCTGATCAACCCCGCGGACGGCTCGGTGGCCCGCGAGGTGCCGCGCTCCCCCAGCGAGAACTCCTCGTACCGGGTCGGCCACTCGGACGCCGTCAAGCTCCGTGAGGCCGCCCAGGAGGCCCGCCGCTGGGACTCCAAGTACGGCGGCGGGGACTGGCGTTCGTCGATGGTGCCGGAGTGTCTGCGAGTGGAGGCGGCGCCGCTGCTGCTGGCCTCGTACAGCGACGCGGTCGGCCGGGCGCTGTTCGGCGCGACCGCCGAACTGACCAGGCTGGCCGGGTGGATGGCCTTCGACACCGGCCAGCACGAGGCCGCCCAGCGCTACTACATCCAGGCCCTGCGGCTCGCCCGGGCCGCCGCCGACGTGCCGCTCGGCGGCTACGTGCTCGCCTCGATGAGCCTCCAGGCCGGCTACCGGGGCTTCGCCGAGGAGGCCGTCGACCTCGCCCAGGCCGCACTGGAGCGCAACCGCAGCCTGGCCACCGCCCGGACCATGAGCTTCTTCCACCTGGTGGAGGCGCGCGCTCAGGCCAAGGCCCGCAACGCGGCGGCGTGCGCGACGGCGCTCGGCGCGGCGGAGAGCGCACTCGAACGAGCACGCGCCGGGGATCCCGACCCGGCGTGGATCGACTTCTACGCCTACGACCGGCTGGCCGCCGACGCCGCCGAGTGCTTCCGCGACCTCGGAGTGCCCTCCAAGGTCCGCCAGTTCACCCGTGAGGCGCTGGCCAAGCCCACCGAGGGCTTCGTCCGTTCGCACGGTCTGCGGCTGGTGGTCTCGGCGATGGCCGAGGCCGAGGCGGGCAACCTGGACGCCGCGGTCGCCGCCGGCGAGCGCGCCGTCGAGGTGGCCGGCCGGATCTCCTCGCAGCGCAGCCGGGAGTACGTCGTGGAGATGCTGCGGCGGCTGGAGCCCTTCCAGGGTGAACGCCGGGTACGGGAGTTGACCGAGCGGGCGCGGGCGGTGATCGTCGCTCCGGCGTGATCCCGGACCTGACGATAAATGGGATGCACCTGCGGGAGGGGCCCGGATATGGTCCCTCTCGTCCAGGTGCGCAGGCAGAGGTTACTTCCACTCTTAATGGGCGGGTCGCGGGTTCGAGTCCCGTCACCGGCTTCGGGCCGGTGTAGCTCAGTCGGTAGAGCAGCTACGTCACCTCAGCCGACCTCGAACTCTGGACACCTACACGTGAATAGAATTCCGCACCTCCCGGTGCGACGGCAGCGGTTACTTCGGTCGAGTGCCCCCGGTGGGGCGCGGTGAAGCTGAGTTCCACCTACCGCGGCCACCTTTGATCTCGGGAGGCAGTTGCGCTTCGGAGTGCCCGGTGCGCAGGCGGGGGTTACTTCGGATCTTGCGGTTCCGGGTTCAATTCCCGGGCGCGCCGTGCGCGAGCGCGGCCGCTAGCTCAATCCGGTAGAGCACAAGGCACCTACCTCCGCCGAGGCCGCTCGTTCGACGACCGGCATGATCTCGGGCACCCCTCAACGCGGCATGCCTCCCTCCCGCTGACGACCGAGCACGCCGAGGGGGGCTGCAGCATGTCCAGGTTCAACAGCCGCAAGGCCAAGCCGAGTCCGAGTTCGCCGGTGACCACGACCGGGCAGCGCGGTCTCACCCACGCGGGCGGCACCGGGCACGTCCGGGACCGCAAGTCCGAACTCTTCCTCCTGTCGGTCTCCAACATGGTCGGCCAGGACACCTTCTACGAGCGCGGCGGCGCCCGTGACGACCGCTACACCGCGCTGGTGCGCGAACTCGCCGTCGCCGAGCCTGAGTGGACCCTCGGGCTGCTGCGCTGGCTGCGGTACGGGGCGCAGCTGCGCACCGCCGCGCTGGTCGGCGCCGCCGAGTTCACCCGCGCCCGGCTGGACGCCGGCGCCCACGGGTACTCCCGGCAGGCCGTCGACGCGGTGCTGCGCCGCGCCGACGAGCCCGGCGAGCTGCTCGCGTACTGGACCTCGCGCTACGGCCGGGCGCTGCCCAAGCCGCTCAAGCGCGGTGTCGCGGACGCGGTGCGGCGGCTGTACGACGCCCGTTCGCTGCTCAAGTACGACACCGCGAGCAAGGGATACCGCTTCGGTGACGTCCTGGAGCTGACCCACCCGACGCCGGACCCGGACAAGCCCTGGCAGGGCCCGCTGTTCGCGTACGCGCTGGATCGCCGGCACCGGCCGGAGGAGGCCGTCCCGCCCGCCGCCGACCGGACGCTGACCGCCAACCGCGAGCTGCTCGCACTGCCGGTCGATCAGCGCCGGGCAGCCGTCACCGCCGAGGACGGCGCGGAGCGGCTGGCCGCCGCCGGGCTGACCTGGGAGGCGCTGGCGGGCTGGCTGCAGGGGCCGCTGGACGCGGCGGTCTGGGAGGCGGTCATCCCGTCGATGGGCCCGATGGCGCTGGTCCGGAACCTGCGCAACTTCGACCAGGCCCGGGTGTCGGACGAGGTCGCGGCCGAGGTGGCCCGGCGGATCTCCGACCGGGGCGAGGTACGGCGCTCGCGCCAGTTCCCGTTCCGCTACCTGGCCGCCCACCGGCACGCGCCCTCGCTGCGGTGGGGCCACGCGCTGGAGACGGCGCTCGGCCACTCGCTCGCCAACGTGCCCGAACTGCCCGGCCGGACGCTGATCCTGGTCGACCGCTCCGGCTCGATGTTCGACCGGCCGAGCGCGCAGACCCAGCTCAACCGGGCGGACTCGGCGGCGATCTTCGGCACCGCGCTGAAGGTCCGGGCGGCCGAGGCGGACCTGGTCGAGTTCGGCAGCGGCAGCCGGGTGATCGAGGTCGGCCGCGGGGAGGCGGTGCTGCGGGTGCTGGAACGGTTCTCCAGCCTCGGCGGCACCAACACCGCCGAAGCCGTCCGCACCCACTACCGGGGCCACGACCGGGTGGTGATCGTCACCGACGAACAGACCGGCTCCGGCTACCGGGGCAGCGACCCGCTCGCCGCCGTCCCGGCCCAGGTGCCCGTCTACACGTGGAACCTGGCCGGCTACGCCCTGGGCCACGGCCCCGGCGGCGGCGCCAACCGGCACACCTTCGGCGGCCTGAGCGACGCGGCCTTCCGGCTGATCCCCCTCCTGGAGGCGGGGGCCGACGCCGGCTGGCCCTGGGAGGTCTAACAACTGCCGGTGCGCCGGGACGGGGCCCGGCGCACCGCGGTGCGGCCGGACGCGGGGCGGCGGTGGCGCGCGGGGTCGGGGGACTCGGCGCGCGACCGTCACGGCCGCAGGAGGGGAAGACGGTGGCGCGGTGTCGGGGGACTCGGCGCCACCGCGAACGGCCGGTCCGGGGGGACCGGCCGGAGCCCCGGGCGGAGCCACAGGGGAGGCTCCGCCCCGCACCCGAGGCGGGCGGCAGGACACTGCCGCCCACCTCGGCGTGCCACCCGCCGGATCACGACGAACCGCTCCCGACCCGGCGCACCGGGCACCGGAAGGGCGCCGGAAGGGCGGAGGGCCGCGCAGCCGCGCAGCGGAGCCTTGACGGGCCGACCGGTGCGCGAGAACAGCCGCGGCACCCGCCGCCCGCCGCGCACCACCCGTCCCGACGGCACCGGCAGCCGACCCCCGCCACAGCGGCGGCACCGCGGCCCGGGCAGCAAGCGGGAAACCGGCCCCGGCGCCGCCGACCCGTGGCAGCATCGGCACCGCAGGCCCGGCGCCGAACCGCGCCGGGCCGGCACCAGGGGCCGGGCGGCGGACGAGGAGCACAGGGTGGCGAACGAGTTCGATGTCGTGGTGGTCGGCGGCGGGATCGTCGGGCTGGCCACGGCCCACGCCCTGACCGGGGCGCGCGCCGGCCTGCGGGTCGCGGTGCTGGAGAAGGAGAACGGCTTCGCCGCGCACCAGACCGGACGCAACAGCGGGGTGATCCACAGCGGCGTGTACTACCGCCCCGGCTCGTACAAGGCCCGGTTCGCCGTCGAGGGCGCCGCCGAGCTGATCGGGTTCTGCCGCGAGCACGGCATCCCGCACGAGGTCACCGGAAAGCTGATCGTGGCGACCGACGACGCCGAACTGCCCCGGCTGGCGGTGCTGGCCGAGCGGGGGCGGGCGAACGGGATCCCGGTCACCGAGCTGGACCGGGCCGGGATCGCCCGGTACGAGCCCGAGGTCGCCGGGCGGGCCGGGCTGCACGTGGGCACGACCGGCATCTGCGACTTCCCGGCGGTCGCGACGACGTACGCACGGCTGGCCCGGGAGGCGGGCGCCGAGCTCCGGCCCGGTACCGCGGTGCGGGCGCTCGTCCGGCGCCGGGACTGGGTGACCGTCGGCACCACCGCCGGGGAGCTGCGCTGCCGGGTGCTGGTGAACTGCGCCGGGCTGCACAGCGACCGGATCGCCCGGCTGGCCGGGGACGACCCGGGGGTGCGGATCGTGCCGTTCCGCGGCGAGTACTACGAACTGGTCGAGAAGCGCCGGGACCTGGTGCGCGGCCTGGTCTACCCGGTGCCCGACCCGGCCTTCCCGTTCCTCGGGGTGCACCTGACCCGGGGCATCCACGGGGACGTCCACGTCGGCCCGAACGCGGTGCCCGCCCTGGCCCGCGAGGGGTACGACCGGCGCACCGTCCGCCCGCGCGACCTGGCCGGGACCCTGGCCTTCCCCGGCACCTGGCGGATCCTCCGGCGGCACTGGCGCTACGAGGTGGGTGAGTTGCACCGCTCGCTGTCCAAGCGGGCGTTCACGGCCGCCGTCCAGAGGCTGCTGCCCGCCGTGACCGCCGCGGACCTGGTGCCGGCCGCCGCCGGGGTGCGGGCGCAGGCGGTCGCCCGGGACGGCTCGTTGCTGGACGACTTCGCCTTCGCGGGCTTCGACCCGGAGGACCCGCGCTCCCCGCGCCGTGCGGTGCACGTGCTGAACGCCCCCTCCCCTGCCGCCACGGCCTCCCTGCCGATCGGCCGCGAGGTGGCCCGCCGGGCCCTGGCCGCCCTGGAGGCCGGCGGATGAGAGCGGACGGACGGAGGAGAGCGGGACGAGGGCGGACGAGGGCGGACGAGCGGACGAGCGGACGAGCGGACGAGCGGACGAGCGGACGAGGGCGGATGAGACCGGTCACAGGCCCTGCGGGACAGCCCCCGAAGCCCCGTAGACTCGGGTGATTGTGACTGCCACCGCCCCGATCCCCCAGCAATCGCCGTCCGCCCGGCTGTCCGCGGCGCCGGCCGCCTACCCCGCGCCGATGTACCCGCACAAGGCCACCGAGGAGCAGCACCGGGAGCGGCGCATCCGCAGCTTCCAGCCGCGCCGCGGCCGGATGACCAACGCCCAGGCGAGCGCCCTGGACCGGAGCTGGGAGACGTACGGCGTCCCGATCGACGGCACCCCGCTCGACCTCGCGGCACTGTTCGGCGGCCTGCCGGTCACCCTGGAGATCGGCTTCGGCATGGGCGAGACCACCGCCGCGATGGCCGCCGCCGACCCGTCGATGGGCATCCTCGCCGCGGACGTGCACACCCCCGGCCACGGCAACCTGCTCGGCATGCTGGAGCGGGACGGTTCGCAGAACGTCCGGCTGGCCGCCGGTGACGCCGTCATCCTGCTGCGCGACATGCTGCCGGACGCCTCGCTGGCGGGCCTGCGGGTCTACTTCGCCGATCCGTGGCCGAAGCCCAAGCACCACAAGCGCCGGCTGGTCCAGGCGTCCTTCCTCGACCTGGTGCTGCCCCGGCTCGCCCCGGGCGCCCTGGTGCACTGCGCGACGGACTGGGAGCCGTACGCGGAGCAGATGCTGGAGGTGCTGTCCGCCTCGCCCGAGCTGGAGAACCTGCACCCCGAGGGCGACGGGACCGGCTGGCTGGAGCCCGCGGACCACCCGGACGGCAGCATCCCCGGCTACGCGCCCAGGCCGGACTGGCGGCCGGTCACGAAGTTCGAGCGGGCCGGGATAGCCAAGGGACACGTGGTGCACGACCTGCTGTTCCGCCGCCGCTGACCCGTCGGCGGCCGTTCGAACGGGCCCCGGCGGGCTGACCGGCCGGTCGGGCCCCGGACGGATCGTTCGTCCCGAATCCTCCCGGCGGGCCGCCGCCGTGGCCTACCCTGTGCCGCATGGGCAGCCCGTCCGGCGGCGGCCGGACCGTCTGGCTGGGGCGGGCGACCGTCCGCGCCGCCGCCGACGCACCGGGGACGGCCCCGCGCACCGGTGGCACCCGGACCATCCCGGGGCCCCGCGGGCGCCGGGCCCGACGGTTGCTGCCCCGGCCCGGCGGCGCGCCACCGTCGATCGCGGCCACCTCGGTGTCCGCCCGGGACGGATCACCGGGGGCTTCCCCGGGCCGCAGCCGCTCGACGGCGCTCTCCTCGGTCACCGCGGCCGCCGTACTGGTCCTGGCCGGCTGCGGGGCGCTGATCCTGCACCTGGTCCAGCGGCAGACCGGCACGGTCGGACTGCTGGTGGGCCTGGGTCTGGCGATGGTGCCGCTGCCCTTCGTGCTGGGCGGCCTGGCCTGGCTCAACCTCACCGCCCGGGTGCCGCTGCGGCACACCGTGTTCTGCCTCGGCTGGGGCGCCTGCGCCGCGACCACGGTCGCGATCCTCGCCAACAACTGGACCGCCGACTACCTGACCGCCCACCGGGGCGCGTTCGGCGGCCTGCTCGGCGCCGGGATCGCCACCCCGGTGATCGAGGAGAGCGCCAAGGCCACCGCCCTCCTGGTGCTGCTCCTGCCGCTCGGCCAGCGGCTGCGCTGCCACGGCCGCCGCTCCGGGCGCCCCTGCGCGCTGCTGCTGCACCGGGCTCCTGCGCTCCGGCGCCCCCACCCGTACCCGCGCCCCCCGCTCGGGCCGCACGCCCGGGGCCGGCCGCGGCTGCGCCCGTACCTGCGCCCGCTGCCGTACCTGTGCCCGGCGCCGCCCTCGCCGGGCACGCCGCACCGCCGCTCCCGGCCGCGCACCCTGGCCGCGGGGGTGGTGCTCGGGGGGATGACGGCCTGCGGCTTCGCCTTCACCGAGAACGCCCTCTACCTGGGCCGGGCCTTCACCACCGACCAGCGCAACCGGCTGGACAGCATCGGCCTGGGCGATCCGCCCAGCCTGCGCGACTTCGACAGCACCGTGCAGACCTTCGTGCTGCGCGCCCTGCTCTCCCCCTTCGCCCACCCGCTGTTCACCGCGCTCACCGGGATCGGCCTGGCCGTCGCCCTGACCACCGGGCGGCGCTGGCTGGCCCGGCTGGCGGCGCCAGCCGGGCTGCTGGCCGCGATGCTGCTGCACGGGACGTGGAACGCCGCCGCCGACCTGGGGACGGACGGGTTCCTGGTGGTGTACGGGGTGCTGATGGTGCCCTGCTTCGTGGCGCTGGTCTGCTTCGCGCTCTGGGCCAGGTCCCGGGCCGCCCGGCACGCCTGGCGGCCCGGACGGCGGCCGACCAGGGGGTAGACGCGGGGCGCGGCGGAGGGCTTCCGCGGGCTGACCGGAGAACCGATTTCCCATCTCGGCGACTTCCCCGTATTGTTGTGTTCACCGACGCGGGGTGGAGCAGCTCGGTAGCTCGCTGGGCTCATAACCCAGAGGTCGCAGGTTCAAATCCTGTCCCCGCTACTCAGTAGCCGAAGGGCCCGGAGGATTCTTCCTCCGGGCCCTTCGCGTTTCCGAGGACGAACAGAGCACGGTCCTGCCACGAAGCGGTAACAGCGGCCGAAACCAAGATCTCCTGTCACAGGGCTCGCCCATACTGAGGAAAAATTCATCCAAGTGGGGGACGGCGGGACCGTGCCCTGGATAAGGAACCACCTCAATGCTGTCGAAGCGCCTGGCCAGTACCGCCGCGATCTGCCTCCTCCTGGGGGCCGGTACGGCCGCCTGCGGTGACAACAAGGATTCGGACAAGGCCGCCGCGCCCGCCACCACCGCCGCCGCTGCCGCGTCCCCCACCGCCACGCCGACCCCGACCCCGACCGCGGCGAAGCTCGACACCGACAAGCTGACCGCCCAGGAGATCGAGAAGAAGGCGAAGGACGCCCTGGCCGGCGCGACCTCGCTGAAGCTCGCCGGCAAGATCCCGACCGACGACGGCGTGATGTCCATGGACATGGCGATGGACACCAAGGGCGAGTGCCAGGGCACCATCGCCATGCCCGGCATGGGCTCCTTCGAGATGATCAGCGACGGCAAGCAGTCCTTCCTCAAGCCGGACGCCCAGTTCTGGAAGACCTTCGGCGGCGCGAACGGCGACAAGGCCGCCGAGCTCCTCAAGGGCCGCTACCTGACCGGCTTCGACAGCGACCCCAAGATGAAGCCGATGCTGGACTTCTGCAAGCTGACCTGGGCGAGCGAAATGCTGAAGGACGACGGCGGCTCGGCCCCCACCAAGGGCACCGCCGGGACGATCAACGGGGTGAAGACCTTCAGCCTCAAGGAGAAGGACGAGAAGGGCGAGGAGTCGCTCCTCCACATCGCCACCGAGGGCAAGTCCTACCCGGTGCGGATGGAGAAGACCACCGGTGCGGACCAGGGCCGGATCGACTTCACCGACTACGACAAGCCGGTCACCCTCCAGCTGCCGTCCCCCGACAACGTGATCGACTACACCAAGTTCCAGGACAAGGTGAAGAACGCCTGACCGGCGTCCGCGAAATAATCCGTTGCCCTCCTGCCGGGAGCCTGCCTACAGTGGCGGCACACTGAAAGGAGGTGATCCTGAATTGAGTTCCATCAGGATGCGTGAGGTGGCTGCTCGCTAGAGCCGCCCCTGCCTGCGCAGGGTGAGGCCCCAGGGCCTCCGGCAGGCGAAATCCACAGCAGTCACCCGGCCCGCGGGCTCACCGGTACATCCCCGGTGCCTCGGGCGCCAGGCCAGTGCACGGGCCGGCGCCGAGGAGCAGCCCGCGGGCCGTCTGCGTTTCCGGAGTCGGTTCCCGTCGTCGCGGCGGAGCCCCCGACGCGTTCCCGTGGTGGGGGCGCGGCGCTAGAGTCGGCGCGGCCCCACGGACGACGGGGCGCAGCGGCGCGGACACAGGGGGTGGGCGATGGCGGTGGCACGGCGACGGGTCGGCACGTCGGCACTGCGGACGGCGCAGTGGGCGGCGGCCGGAGTGCTGGGCGGTACGGGACTGCTCGGCCTGCTGCTGTTCGCCCTCGGCCGGGCGCAGGCCTGGCAAGCGCTCGGCGGCGGTCTGGTGGTGGCCGGGGCCTCGACGGTGCTCGGCGGCGCGCTGGGCTTCCTGTTCGGAGTGCCCCGGGTGAAGAGCGGTTCCGGTGAGCCGCAGGGTTCGTACGCGCCGAACACCAATCTGGAACAGGTCTCCGACTGGCTGACCAAGGTGCTGCTGGGCGTCGGGCTGACCCAGCTCGGCTCGCTCGGCGAGCGGCTGCACCAGCTCGGCACGGCGCTGGCGCCGGTACTCGGCGGAGGGAACGCCGCGGTGCCGTTCGCGGCCGCGCTGGTGCTGTACTTCCTGGTCCTCGGTTTCCTGGCCGGCTGGCTGGTGACCAGGCTGGCGCTGCCGAGGGTGCTGACCGAGACCGACGAGGCGCTGGACCTCTTCCTGGCCGGGCAGGACCGCGACCGGCGGGGCGACAAGGTGGGCGCCGACGACCTCCGGGTGCGGGCGATGCAGCAGCTCGGACTGCTCGGCGGCAGTGCCGGACAACCCGCCGCGCTGGCCGCGCAGTTGCCGCCCGCCTCGGGTACGCCGGCCGGGCCGGCCGGGGTGGTGGCGGAGGTCCGCTCCACCGCGAGGCGCTCGGCGCTGACCGCCGACCAGGTGCGGGACCTCTTCGCGGACGGCACCGAGGGCCGCCGGATCCAGGCGCTCGCGCTGATGCAGGGCGACCCGGCGCTGGCCGACCTGTCGAGCGTGCTGGACGCGATCGAGCACCCGCGCTCGGGCTTCGAGCAGTACCACGCGCTGCTGGCCGCCCGGGGCCTGCTCTCCCGGCTGCCCGGTGCCGGGGCGCAGCGGCTGCGGGACGCGGTGGCGGCGCAACTGGTCGACCCGCGGGGCATTCCCTACGGGTCGGACCGCAGCTGGCTGGCGGAGAAGATCCTCTCCCGGCTGCCGGTGACGGCCTCCCTCCCGGTGCAGCCGACCGCCTCCGTCCCGGTGCGGCCGACGGCCGCTGCGCCGGGTGACGGCGCCGCGAGCTCCGCCCAGGTCCCGGGGCAGCCGAACTCCTAGACGGTGAAGACCAGTTCCGGCTGCGCCCAGGGGGTCCTGGGCTGCGGCGGGCGGGTGCCGGTGCGCCGGGCGCCGACCTGGAGGTAGAAGCCCTCGGCGGGCGGGTGGGAGACGACCTTGACCGCCTCGATCCCGGCGGCCCGCGCGCGGTCGAGCATGTCGGCGATCAACGCCCGTCCGATGCCCCGCCCTTGGGCCTCGTCGGCGACGAACATCAGATCCAGTTCGGCCGGTTCGTGGATGAGCGCGTAGAAGCCGAGCAGCCGGTCGTCGGCGCGGTCCACGGCCATCCGGACTTCGTGGCGTTCGATGTAGTCGGGCTCCACGGTGTAGCCGTCGATCATCGCGAAGTACGCGCCGCGGTAGGCGCTGGAGGCCTGGATGAGTGCGGTGAGCCGGTCTGCGTCGGCCGGCCGGGCGGGCCGGATCGTGGTCTCGCTCATACGGTAAGTATAGGAGTGAAATGGCCTTGCAACCATTACAGCAGGCGGGCCGGCCGCGGCCGCCGGCGGTCGGCGGTCGGCGGACCGCAGGACCATGACCCTTCGGGTGCGGCCGTCCCCGCGCGGCACCCGGCGGACCTCACTGGCTATCCGGCGCTCGCCCAGCGCGTACCGCAGCCGGTCGAGGTGCCCGCAGCGACGGCCGCGGCCGTCGTGCAGCGGCTGGACCCGCACCTCCCCGTCCGCGGCCGTCACCCGGACCAGTTCGGTCAGGGCGGCCAACTGGCACTCCGGGCCGAACAGTTCGGGGTAGGCGAAGAGCAGGTAGCCACTCAGGGTGAGGGCGAAGGCGCCGTCCGCGAAGGGCAGCCGGGGCAGCGCGGCGGCCACGTACCGGTGCGGGTGGGCGGCGGAGTCCTCGGCGAACAGCCAGCGGGCGCGGTCCCAGCTGCGCAGATAGCGCTCCGGACGGTACGGGCGGCACGAGGGCGGCGAGGGGTACAGCTCGGGGCGGGCGGCCATCGCGGCGGCCATCGACGCCCGGGCGGCCAGCGCCCGGGCCGCGACCTCGGGCAGCGGCAGCGCGTACGCCGGGTCGGCGGCGATCACCCGGCAGCCCAGTGCCCGGGCCTCGGCGGCCAGACCCGCCGCGCCGCCCGGACAGTCCAGCAGCGGGCCGGGCAGGGCGGCGAGCCGGGCGCGGGTGAGCCCGAACAGGGCGCAGTACTCGTCCAACGGGCGGGAGGTGACCAGGACGTCCGCCTCAGGGGCGGGTTCCTGGGCGGGCTCCTGGGCCGCGGCGGTGATCACCCGGCCATCCGAACACGGGACCGCCCCGCCCGCATCCGAGGTGCGTCCGGGGTGCGGGCGGGGCGGAGCGGGCCGGGGCGGAGCGGGCGGAGCAGGGAGAGAGGGGGGCTCAGCGACCGAGCAGCCCCCGGGCGGCGGCCCGGTTGACGCCGGTCAGGCCGCGCACCAGCTGCGCGGTGAGGAAGATCAGCAGCAGCCCGGTCACCGAGAACGCGGCGATCTGCCCGGCGCCCTGGACGTAGTACGCGTGCCGGACGTGGTGGCTGTCGGTGTAGTCGAACAGCTGGTAGCCGGGCCAGGAGGTGTAGTGCGGGAAGACCCACTGGTAGAGCGGGTAGAGCGCCATCGCCCAGCCGAGCACCAGGAACGTCAGGGTCAGGCAGAAGCTGAACACCGCCCAGGGGAACATCACCAGCTGGTACAGCGCGGCCTTCCAGCCCGCCCCGTCGGCCAGCCGCGCGGTGATCGCGCCCCAGTTGCCCGGGCGCACCTGGCGCACCGGCGCCGGGCCCGGAACGTCCAGGCCGAGCATCCCCCGCACCCGGGCCCGCTCCGCCCGGCCGAGGCCCCGGGCGGCGCTGGTCAGGCCGGCCAGCACCGGCAGGCCGAGGACGGTGACGAAGGTGCCCACCCCGACGGAGAACAGGGTGATCGCCACCGTGAAGCCGACGATCGCCACCGGCAGACCGGTGAGCGCGTAGCCGACCTCGCGGTAGTACTGCCGGGAGAACGGCGCCCGCCAGAAGCCCGGCGGCTGCTCGGTGCGGCGGGCCCGGGCCGGGCGGGTCCCGTCGCCGTAACCGTCCGGGCCGTCCCACTCCTGCCCCAGCGTGCTGTTGCTCATCTCCCGGCCCCCGGCCCCTCGTTGTCTTGTCGCGGTGTCTTCCGTGCTGACGGAGTTCAGTCTGGCCGGAACGCGGCCCGGACGGCATCCGGGGGACCGGCGGATCAGGGGTGGGGTTAACCCCCCTGCGGTGTCGGACCGGTCCACTCGTCGGCGAGCAGCGAGTACTGGTACGAGTCGGACCAGACGCCGCCCTTGTACAGGTCGTGCCGCGCCCGCCCCTCCAGCTGGAACCCGAGCTTGGCGAGCACCTTGACCGAGGCCGTGTTGTCCACGTCGACCCGGGCGACCAGCCGGTGCAGGCCGAGCGGGCCGAAGGAGAGCCCGCAGAGCAGCCCGGCGATCTCGCCCGCGTAGCCGCGGCCCCACACCGGGCGGCTGAGCACGTAACCGAGGTGGGCGGAGCGGTACCTGCCGAGGGTGAGGGCGGCGTGCGCGACGGGCGGCGCGTCCTCCGGGTCCTCGGCGTCCTCGCGCCGGACGACGGCGAGCCGGTAGGTGTCCCGCTCCTCGGCCATCGCCTCCTCCAGGTAGAGCTCGATCTGGTCGGCGCAGGTCTCCCGGTCGCGCGGCTCGAAGGGGAGGTAGCGGGTGACCTCCGGGTCGCTGTACAGCGCGTGCAGCGCGTCCACCTCCGCCGGGGTGTGGTGGTACTCGCGGAGGGCGAGCCGTGGGCCGGTGAGGCGTACGGGGACCATGGCTGCCGACCCTACCTCCGTCCGGCGGCTACCGTTCGGCATATGAACGACGAAGACCTGCGGCTCGCCCCGCGCACCAGGGCCGCCGACCTGCTCGCCTGGGCGGCGGCGGCCGGGCAGGACCGCGCGCCGGTGGCCGAAGCGCCGCTGCGCACGGTGCTGGCGCTGCTGGAGCTGGGCGAGGGCAGGATGCACGACGGCTGGCCCGAACTGACCTCCGGCGCGGTGGAGCACCTGCTGTACGAGCGGCTCCACCTCTACGTCCAACCCGCGCCGGAGGACGACCCGCTCGCGTACGGCGTCGCCGTACGGCTGCTGGTCGACCACCAGCGGGCGGCGAAGCGGCTCAACGCCAAGCGCCAGGAGCGGCTGCACGCCGAGGCCGAGTGGCAGGGCGAGGTCGCAGCCGGGCTGCTGCGCCGCGCCGACCTGGTGACCTGGCCGCGGCTGTACGCGGTGCTGCTGCACGCGCACGGGGTGGACGTGACGGACCTCGCGGCCGTCCGGGAGTGGCTGACCGGCTTCGCCGGCCTCGACGAGGAACGGCGGCTGGCCGGGTACGAGGCGCTGGTGCCGACCGGTTGGCTGGACGAGCCCGACGAGCAGGGCTGGGGCCCGGGCCGGGTGCTGTCGGTCGGCATGGCCACCGACGGGGCGCGGCGGCTGCTGGAGCAGGGGCTGATGCGGCGCAGCTACCGCAACCTGGCCGAGCTGACCGCGCTGGGCCGGCCGATGCCGGACGAACTCGCCGGGGATTTCGAGGAGTTCGAGGCAGCCGCGGCCGAGGTGGCGCTCGACCTGCTCGGCGAGTGGACGGTGCCCGGGCTGCCGCGGCTGCTGGTGGAGGAGTTCCCGGAGCTCGCGCCGGAGCCGGGGGCGGAGGAGATCGACGCGTACCTGGCGCAGTTGCCGCCGGAGTGAGACGGCGGGGGAGCCCCGGGCGAGCGGCCCGGGGCTCCTCCCCTTCCGGGTTCGTTACGGGTTGAGGCCGTGCTGCTGGAGCCAGGTCTCCGGGTCGACCGGGGCGCCGCCGCCCGGGCGGACCTCCAGGTGCAGGTGCGGGCCGGTGACGTTGCCGGTCGCGCCGACCTTGCCGATCTGCTGGCCCGAGGCGACCTGCCCGGAGCCCGTGATGATCGAGGACAGGTGGCAGTACCAGATCTCGGTGCCGTCGGGCAGGGTCTCGACGATCCGGTAGCCGTACGCGCCGGACCAGCCGGCCGAGGTGATGGTGCCCTGGCCGACCGCGTGGACCGCGGTGCCGGTGTCGGCGGCGAAGTCCAGGCCGGTGTGCAGGTGGGCCCAGTAGCGGGCGCTCTGGCCGTAGTGGGCGGAGAGGTTGTACTCCTTCACCGGCAGGGTGAGGGCGGCGGCCTTGGTCCGCTCGGCCTCCTCGGCGGCGCGCTTGGCCTCGGCCTCCTTGGCGGCGGCCTTGGCCTCGGCCTCCTGGGCGGCCTGCACCCGGGCGCTCTCCTCTGCGGCGGTGCGCTGGCTGTCGGCCTGCTGCTGGATCCGGGCGGCGAGCGCGAGTCCGGGGTCGGCGGCCAGGGCGACCGGGGCCTCGTCCGGCGCCTCGACGGCGGGCGCGGCGGCCGGGGTCGCGGAGGCGAAGCCGGTGGCGCCCAGGGTGGCGGCGACGGCGGTGACGCCGAGCAGCGGGGAGGCCCCGCGGGTCTGACGCGGCATCCGGTGGCGGTTGGGCTCGGCCTCCGGGGCGAAGGGGGCGCCGTGGTTCGCGGGACCGGCGGAGCCGGAGTCGCGGGGCTCGGAGCCGTTCGGGCCGGGGTGGTCGAGGAGCTGGGTACCGGCTGCGGGGCCGGCCGGGTGTGCCGGGGTGTGCGTCGACGCCACGGAGGGCGCTCCTTTCCTTCCTTCGCGCCTACCGGGTTAGCTGACGGGTTCGGAGCAGGAAGGTCTCCTACGGCCGGGCCGGGGCCCCGCCGATTCACCCCAGGGAACGTGGTTCCCCGGCTCCCTGGCCTGCCCGGAGGCCGGCCGGCGGGATTAGGCGACGGCGCACGGTGCCGTCTGGGTACGGCGTTGACGACCGCGCTGCGTTATCAAACGTTAATCCTAGGAGGCTCTGATTCCAAGCCGTCCGTCCGCGACTGCGGGGGAACGGGTGATCGGACGTCAACGAACGACCCCTCAGCCGCCCGGCTCATCTGAGTACTCCTACTCATGTGCACCCCGGCCGCCCCGACGCATCCTGGCGCCATGAACGCACCGATGCAGTCACGCACCACCGCCGCGTACTACGTCCAGGCCGTCCTCTCCTTCGCCATCTCCGGCACGGCCCTCGCGGCCGGGATCGCCTACCTTCCCGTCGGCGGCTGGACCCGGGCCTTCCTCGGGATCGGCCTCCTCTACACCGTCACCTCCGCGTTCACGCTGGCCAAGGTGATCCGGGACCGGCAGGAGTCCTCGGACACCGTCGCCCGGGTCGACCAGGCCCGACTGGAGAAGCTGCTGAGCGAGCACGACCCGTTCAAGGTCGAGGGGGTCTGAGCGGGGCCCGTGCGGAGCCGGGCGCTTGACGGCTAAAGCTATTAGCCATAGCTTTACGGCTATTGGCAGCAGCGAGCGAGCCCGTGGAGGCCCACCATGAACGGCACCATCACCCCGAGCACCCAGTACCTCGACGTCCCCGGCGGCCGCCTCGCCTACGACGACACCCGGCAGGGCGACGGCACCCCCGTCGTCCTGCTCCCCGGGATGCTCGACTCCCGCCGCGCCTACCGGCACCTCCACCCGCTGCTCACCGCGGCCGGGCACCGGGTCATCACCATGGACCTGCGCGGCTTCGGCGAGTCCTCGATCGTCTGGGACGACTACAGCCCCTCCGCCGTCGCCACCGACGTCCTCGCCCTGCTCGACCACCTCGGCATCGAGCGGGCCGTCCTGGTCGGGCAGTCCTACACCGGGGCGACGGTCGTCAAGCTCGCGGGGGACGCGCCCCAGCGGGTCGCCGGGATCGCGCTCATCGACGCCTTCGTCGAGCACCGGGCGAACGCGCTCATGAAGGGCGTCATGGCCGTCGTGGGCGCCGCGATGGTCCGGTGGCCCGCCGTCTGGGGCTACTACCTCCGCAAGATGGCCTTCCCCGGCCCCCGGCCCGCCGACCTCGACGCCTACGTGGACGGGCTGGTCGCCGCCCTGCGCACCCCCGGCCGCCGGACCGCCACCCGCGGCTACGTCACCGGCGACTCCGCGCCGATCGGCTGGACCGCGGCCGTCCGCTGCCCCGCCCTCGTGCTGATGGGCGGCAAGGACCCCGACTTCCCCCGCCCCGAGGCCGTCGCCGACCTCCAGGCCGAGAAGCTCGGCGCGCGGAAGGTCATGATCGAGGGGTCCGGGCACTACCCGATGGCCGACGCCCCCCGGGCCGTCGCCGACGCCCTGCTGCCCTTCCTCGCCGAACTCGCCTGAACCCGCCCGCTGGAGAACCAGAGCCATGCCCCGCGTAGGACTGACCCCCGACCAGGTCGTCGACCACGCCCTCGCCCTCATCGACGACCAGGGCACCGAAGCCCTCACCCTCGCCTCCGTCGCCGCCCGCGCCGGAGTCGCCACCCCCTCGCTGTACAAGCACGTCAGCGGCGGCCTCGCCGAACTCCGCCGGCTCGTCGCCGTCCGGGTCACCGAGGAACTCGCCGACCGGCTCGCGGAGGCCGCGGTCGGCCGTAGCGGGGACGACGCCGTCACCGCCCTCCTGCGCGCCTACCAGGCCTACGCCGGCGAACACCCGCACCGCTACACCGCCCTGCCCCAGGCCCCGCACCCCGACGACGACCTCACCCGGGCGGCCACCCGCCTCGTCGGCGTCATCATCGCCGTCCTCCGCGGCTACGGCCTCGACGGCCCCGAAGCGATCCACGCCGCCCGCACCCTCCGCGCCCTCGCCCACGGCTTCGCCTCCCTCTCCATCGCCGGCGCCTTCCAGCTCACCGAAGACCCCACCACCACCCACGACCGCCTCGTCACCACCCTCACCACGGGCCTCCGCTCCTGGCCGAAGGGGAAGGAACAGTCGGCCGCCCCGGCCCGCACCGCCGAACGCCCGGCGCCGGAGCGGCTGGACGGCTGAGCGGTTAAGCGGCCGAGCAACTGGCGGGCCCGCCGACCCTGAACGTGACCGAGCGCCGGTCCCGGCCGGACGGCGCGGCCCTGCCGCTCCCGCTCCGGGTGCCGGCCCTCGGCAGCCGGAGCCGAAATCGTTCACCTGCACGGAATGTCGTTCGTTCAACAACATCGCGCACACCAACCCCACACATCCCGGGAAGCGAATCAGCCACCTCCCGTCACACCGAACGGAGCCGAAAGGCCCTGGACGAACGATCGGACAGCCCGTCATGGCGGCGGGATCGCGCCCGAACCACCCCTGGATCGCGGTGTATTGACTCGATATTGACGAGATCCGGTCACATGGCGAGATCCGTTCACACCTTCGTAGGATCATCGCCCTAGAATTCGCCGCGTGACGATGACTCAGTGGTGCGCAACGGCTACCGGCGTGCTCGCCGTCCTCGCCCTCGTGGCCGCCTCGCGGTACCGCGCCGTGTCCGTCACCCAGCGCGGCCGGGCCGACCGGCTGGAGGGCGAACTCACCCGGCTGCAGGAGCGGCTGAGCTCCGAGCTGTCCCGCCGGGGCGCCGACCAGGCCGCCGTCCAGCAGGAGCAGGAGCTCACCGCCTCCACCCAGCGGGCCTTCCTCAGCGTGGCCCGAAGGATCCTCGTGATGGCCCACGACCAGCAGGCCCTGCTCGACGAGATGGAGCGCACCCACGACGACCCGGCACTGCTGGAGGGCCTGCTCAAGGCCGACCACGCCGCCGCCCAACAGGCCCGGCTCGCCCAGACCCTGGCCGTGCTGTGCGGCGCCCGCGCCGGCCGGCACTGGCCGGAGCCGGTCTCGCTGGAGGACGTGGTGCGCGGCGCCCAGTCGCGCATCCTGCCCTTCCAGCGGGTGGTCGTCCGCAGCCGGATCGAGACCGCGGTGGTCGGTGCCGCCGCCGAGGCGCTGATCCACGCCGTCGCCGAGCTGCTGGACAACGCCACCCGCTACTCCCCGCCCAGCACCCAGGTGTTCGTCACCCTGATGCCGGTGCACAACGGCGCCGTCATCGAGATCGACGACGGCGGCGTCGGCATGCCCGAACAGGCGGTCGCCAAGGCGGCCGCCGCACTCGCCGGCGGCAGCAGCCTGGAGGTCTCCCGGCTCGGCGAGGTGCCGCAGCTGGGGCTGGCCGCGGTCGGCAGGCTGGCCGAGGGCTACGGCTTCCGGGTCACCCTCAGCTCGGCGCCCTCGCCGTACGGCGGTGTGCGCGTCGTCGTGCTGCTGCCGAACGCCCTGCTCACGGAGCCCCTGCCGCCGACCGTCCCCGGACTCGGGCTCGGGCTGGACGGGGACGACCCGGCGTTCCGCCCCGGCCCGGCGCGCAGTCCCGACCCGCGGCCGACCGCCGGCACCGCCCACCCCGGGGCCGCCCACCCCGGCGCCGGTCACCCGCTGGTGGAGCCCCCGCCCGCCGGCCGGGCGCCCGCGACCGGCGACGCCCCGCCGCCGCTGCCCCGCCGGAGCCACCGGCGCGACCGCGGGAACCGCCCCGCCCAACACGCCGCTCCCCCGCCGCCGCCCGAGCCGCCGTACCGCTCGGCCCGGGAGGCCCAGACGTTCATGACGATGTTCCAGGCCGGGACCGCCAACGGCCGTTCGGCCGCCCGTGCCCAGGGCCGGCCCCCCGGCCAGCACTGACCGGCCCCCCGCCCCGCTCCCCCGACCTCCCGAGTTCCCCCGGCTTCCCCCGACTTCCCCAGCGCCCCGGAGAGTTCCATGACCACCACCCCCGATCTCGGCTGGCTGCTCGCCGACATCATCGCCGTCCCGCAGGTCCAGCACGCCGTCGTCGTCTCCAACGACGGCCTGGAGATCGGACGCAGCGCCGACATCGCCCGCGAGGACGCCGAGCGGCTCGCCGCCGCCTGCTCCGGACTGCAGTCCCTGGCCCGCGGCGTGGCGGCCGGCTTCGGCGGCCCGGGCAGCGCCACCCGCCAGATCATCATCGAGTACGGCGGCGGCTACCTGTTCATCGTCGCCGCCGGGGCCGGCGCCCACTTGGCCGTGGTGACCAGCGAGGCGGTCGACGCCGGGCTGGTCGCGTACCAGATGCAGGTCCTGGTCGAGCGGATCGGCACCCACCTGACCAGCCCGCCGCGCGTCGACCACGCGGCGGGGGGCCACCGGTGAACGGGCCGGTCCGGCCCTACGTGATCACCGGCGGCCGCAGCCGCCCGACCCGCACCGACCTGGCCATCGAGAGCCTGGTCAGCGCGTTATCCGAGCCCCCGGCGCTGCCCGAGCACGTCCTGCTCAACCGGGAGCACCGGCGCATCCTCGGGCTCTGCCACAGCCTGCTGTCCGTCGCCGAGGTGGCGGCCCACCTGGGGCTGCCGCTCGGCGTCGTCAAGGTGCTGGTCGGCGACCTCTGGGACCTCGGCGCCGTGCAGGTGCTCCCGCCCGTCCCGCAGGCCGAACGCCTGCCCACAACCCTCCTGGAAGAGGTGCTCGTTGGCCTCCGCCAACTCCGCTGAAGCCCCCGCCTCCCGGCCGTCCGGACCGCAGTACCTGCCGTCCTCGGTGCAGGGTGCGGTGAAGATCCTGGTCACCGGCCCGTTCGGGGTCGGCAAGACCACGCTGGTCGGCTCGCTCAGCGAGATCACCCCGCTGCGCACCGAGGAGACCATGACCGCCGCCAGCAGCGGCGTGGACGACCTCACCGGGCGCGGCGACAAGACCACCACCACGGTCGCCCTGGACTTCGGCCGGATCACGCTCAACTCCCGGCTCGCGCTGTACCTGTTCGGCACGCCCGGGCAGCAGCGGTTCTGGCCGCTGTGGGACGACCTGTCGCGCGGCGCGCTCGGTGCCATCGCGATGGTCGACCTGCGCCGGCCGGACGAGAGCTTCGACGTGCTCGGCCGGCTGGAGGAGCAGCGCATCCCCTTCGCGGTGGCGGTCAACACCTTCCCGGACACGCCGAGTTACCCGGAGGAGGAGCTGCGCTCGGCGCTGGACGTGCTGCCGGAGGTGCCGATCCTCTACTGCGACGCCCGGGACCGGCGGCAGTCCTACGACCTGCTGATCGACTTCGTCGACCACCTGCACCGCAGCTCGCTCCTGGAGCTGCAGCCGTGACGGCACCCGAGCCCCCGGGGGCGCCCGGCGGCTGCCCGGTCGCGCACGGCGCCGCGTACGGAGCCGGGTACGGCGGGGCCCCGCACGGCGGCGCGCTCCCCGTGGGCGTCCCGCTGACCCCGCTGTACGGGCAGGCCGTCGCCGACGACCCGCACGGCCTGTACGCCCGGCTGCGCG
This sequence comes from Kitasatospora sp. NPDC059648, assembly GCF_042734825.1. Lineage (NCBI taxonomy): Bacteria > Bacillati > Actinomycetota > Actinomycetes > Kitasatosporales > Streptomycetaceae > Kitasatospora > Kitasatospora sp. NPDC059648. The sequence goes on from NZ_JBHWDU010000018.1 coordinate 32,690, forward strand.
AGCGCTACGGGCCGGTCGCACCGATCGAGCTGGAGCCCGGGGTCGAGGCCTGGCTGGTCATCGGCTACGGCGAACTGCTCGAACTCACCCGCAACGAGGCGCTGTTCTCCAAGGACTCGCGGCACTGGCGGGTCCCCGCCGAGGGCCGGCTGGCCCCCGACTCGCGGCTGCAGCCGATGACCGCCTGGCGGCCCACCCTGCTCAACCTGGACGGAGCCGAGCACCAGCGGCTGCGCGCCGCCGTCTCGGACACCCTGGCCCAGATCGACCACCGGCAGCTGCGCGAGACCACCGAGGCCGCCGCCAACGGTCTGATCGACAGCTGGGGCCCGGACGGCACCGCCGACCTGATCGGCCAGTACGCCCGGGCGCTGCCGCTGCTGGTCTCCACCCAGCTGGTGGGTCTGCCCACCGGCAGCGGACCGCGGATGATCGAGCTGATCAGCCACTTCGTCGACAGCGGTCCCGAATCGGTGCGCGCCGCCGGGGAGTTCCAGGCGACCCTGGCCGACCTGGTCCGGCACCGCCGGACCGCCCCCGGCGCCGACCTCACCTCCTGGCTGCTCGCCCACCCGGCCGCGCTGACCGACGAGGAGGCGGCGCACCACCTGGTGGTGCTGATGATCGCGGGCAACGAGACCTGCATCAACTGGATCGGCAACACCCTGCGGCTGCTGCTCACCGACCGCCGCTTCCGGGCGACCCTGACCGGCGGGCGGCTCACCGTCTCCGACGCGCTGGAGGAGGTGCTCTGGCGCGACCCGCCGACGCAGAACTTCCCCGGCCGCTGGGCCACCGGCGACACCGTGCTCGGCGGCCAGTACATCAGCGCCGGCGACATGCTGGTGCTCGGCCTGGCCGCGGCCAACGCCGATCCGGCCGCCCAGGGCGCCGCCTCCGCCGCGCAGGGCTCGCTCGGCGGCAACCGGGCGCACCTGGCCTGGGGCGCGGGCCGGCACGTCTGCCCGGCCCAGCACCCGGCTCGGATCATCGTCGAGACCGCGATCGAGACCCTGCTGCACCGCCTGCCCGACCTCCAACTGGCCGTCCCTTCCGGCGAACTGGCCTGGCGTCCGTCCCCCTGGTCGCGGGCCCTGGTCGCCCTGCCGGTGCTGTACAGCGCCTTCACCCCGCCCCGCCCGCCAGTTCCCGAAAGGCCCGCACCCGCATGGACACCGCCGACGCCCCCCGTGGCTCCCGACCCGAGCCCGTCCGGCCCGAGCCCGTCCGGCTCGACCCCTTCGGACGCGACCAGCACGGGGAGAACGCCCGACTCCGGGCAGCCGGACCGGCCGTCCTGGTGGAACTCCCTGGCGGGGTGGTGGTCTGGGCGGTGACCCACCACGACACCCTGCAGTCCCTGCTGGCCGACCCCCGGGTCGGCAAGAACCCGGCGCTGTGGACCACCTTCCGGGAGGGCCGGCTGCCGTACGGCTGGCCGCTGCTCAACTTCGTCGCCGTGCCCGGCATGATCACCGCGGACGGCGAGGACCACAAGCGGCTGCGCGGGCTGGTCAGCCAGGCCTTCACCCCGCGCCGAACAGCCGCGCTGGCCCCCGCGATCGAGGCCCGGGCGCTCGCCCTGCTGGACGCGGTGGCGGAGCTGGAGGGTCCGTTCGACCTGCGCGAGCACTTCGCCTACCCGCTGCCGATGCAGGTGATCGGCGAGCTGCTCGGCCTGGCGGAGGAGCAGCAGCACCGGCTGCACGAGCTGTCCGACACCCTGGTCTCCAGTTCCGCCACCCCGGAGGCGGCCCTCGCCGCCCAGCGGGACCTGAACGCGCTGCTGGCCTCGGTGGTGGCGGCCAAGCGGGCCGAGCCCGGCGACGACCTGACCACCGACCTGATCGCCGCCCACGAGGCCGGCCACCGCCTCGACCAGCAGCGGCTCAGCGAGGCCGAACTCGTCGGGACCCTGCTGCTGATGCTGGTCGCCGGGCACGAGACCACCCTCAACCTGATCACCAACGCGGTCCGGGCCCTGCTCGCCCACCCCGACCAGCTACGGCTGGTGCTGGACGGCGCGCAGCCGTGGTCGGCGGTGGTGGAGGAGACCCTGCGCTACGACTCGCCGGTCGGCCAGTTCCCGCTGCGCTACGCGATCGAGGACATCGAGGTCGGCGACGCGGTGATCCGGCGCGGCGAGGCGCTGCTCGCCTCGTACGCGGCGGCCGGACGCGACGGCGGGCACTACCCGGACGCCGACCGCTTCGACCTCACCCGGCAGCCCGCCCGGCACCTGTCGCTCGGCCACGGCCCGCACTTCTGCCTCGGCTCGGGGCTGGCCCGGCTGGAGGCGGAGACGGCGCTGCGGCACCTGTTCGGGCGGTTCCCGGGGCTGGCGTTGGCGGAGGGCGAACGGCCGGAGCCGATCGGGTCGTTCGTGAGCAACAGCGTGCGGACCCTGCGGGTGACGGTCCGAGGGTGATGGTTCGCACCGCGCGGTTACCTGAGGGCGGTCCGGTCGTTCGGCAGGGCATGAAGAAACTCGCCACCCTGGCCGCCCTCACCATGGCGGGCCTCGCCCTCGCCGCCGCGCCCGCCTCCGCCGCCAGCCAGATCGCCAGCTCTCCGGACGCCACCGGCGGCCTCACCGACGGGCTCGAAGTCTCCCCCGCCGACCTCGCGCTGAAGACCGCGAGCAAGCTCCCGGTGGTCGGCCGCACCGCCGACGAGGTGGAGGCGATCGGCACCAACCAGATGTCCCACCCGGGGCTCAGCGGGCAGATCAACCCCTGACCGGCCGTCGCCCGCACGGCCGGCGCCGGGCGGCTGACCGACCCCCGTCCGGCCGGCCGCCCGCCGTACCCGGTGCCGCTCAGCCCGCGAAGAGGCCGTTGAGCTCCGGGTAGGTCAGTCCGCCGTCCAGGGAGGTGTACGTGCCGCTCGCGTACACCTCCTCGGCCGCGCGGCGGACCGCCGCGTAGGCCACCTTGGCCAGGCCCGGGCCCAGGCTGATCCGGGCCACCCCGAGCTTCGCCAGCTCGGCGACCGACGGGGAGCCGGGGGCGGCCAGCACGTTCAGGGGGGCCGGAACGGCCTCGACCAGGGCGGCGATGGTCTCCGGGTCGGCGACGCCGGGGACGAACACGCCGTCCGCGCCCGCCTCGACGTACGCCCGCAGCCGGCGGACCGCCTCGTCGAGCCGGCCCTCGGGCTCGCCGAGGCCGTGCAGGAAGACGTCCGTGCGGCCGTTGACGAACAGCGGGACGCCCGCCGCGTCGGCCGCCGCCCGGGCGGCCGCGATCCGCTCGGCGGCCTCCTGCGCGGCGTACTCCGCGTCCTCCAGGTTCACCCCGACCGCGCCGGTGGTGAGCAGTGCGGTGACGGTCTCGCCGACCCCGGCCGGGGTGTCCGCGTAGCCGCTCTCCAGGTCCGCGGTGACCGGCAGGTCGACCGAGCGGACCACCTCGGCGGTACGGGCCAGCACCTGCCCGCGGTCGGCGCCGCCGCCGTCCGGGCTGCCGAGCGACCAGGACACACTGGCGCTGGCCGTCGCCACCGCCCGCGCCCCGGCACCGGCCACCAGCCGGGCGCTCGCCGCGTCCCACACGTTGGCCAGCACCAGGGGCTCGCCCGGGCGGTGCAGCTCCTTGAGCAGCCGGGCCTTCTCCCGCTGGGAGGTCATCGCGGCCCCGCTCACTTCGCGGCCGGGCTCATGCGGGTGGCCACGCCGATCCGGTTCCAGGCGTTGATGGTGGCGATCAGCGCGATCAGCTGGGCCAGCTCGGCCGGCTCGAAGTGGGCGGCGGCCTCGTCGTACACGGCGTCCGGCACGTGGCCCCGGGTCAGCAGGGTGACCGACTCGGTGAGGGCCAGGGCGGCGCGCTCGCGGGCGGTGAACCAGGGAGTCTCGCGCCAGGCCGGGAGGGAGACCAGGCGGTGGTCCTGCTCGCCGTTCTTGCGGGCGTCGGTGGCGTGCATGTCGATGCAGAAGGCGCAGCCGTTGATCATCGAGGCGTGCACCTTGACCAACTCGGCGAGGACCGGGTCCAGGCCCTGCCGGGAGGCCCGGTCCACGGCGATCATGGCCTGGTAGAAGCCGGGAGCGAGCCCGTCCATCCGGAGGCGCTGCTCGGGGGCCGGCACGGTCGCGTTCGGGGTGCTGTTCGTCGTCACGGTGACCAGCCTAGGAGGCCACTGGCCCGCGGTCCTGGTGCATTCGCCGCCCGGCTCCTTGGGCCATTTCCGGTGCGCGAACAGGCGTGCGAGGATCGCCGGCAGGGATCTTCCGCAGGACGTCAGGGGGAACGGGACCGTGTGCACGGCCTTCGTCAGCATCGAACCGGAGTCGGCGGTACCGGTGCTGCTGCTGTCCGTCCGGGACGAGTACCTCGGTCGCGCCTGGCTGCCGCCGGACCGCCACTGGCCGCAGCGGCCCGGACTGCTCGGCGGACTGGACCTCATGGCCGGCGGCACCTGGCTGGCCGTCGACCCGGCCCGGAGCACCGCCGCCTGCCTGCTCAACGGCTTCGGCCCGCCCGCCCCCGCCGGCACCCGGCTCAGCCGCGGCGAACTGCCGCTCACCGCCGTCCGCGAGGGCGGGATCGGACACCTGGACCTGACCCCGTACGACCCCTTCCACCTCGTCCAGGTCCACCCCGGCGGCGCCCGGGTCACCAGCTGGGGCGGCGGGCGGCCGAGCGAGCACGAACTGCCCACCGGGCTCAGCGTGGTGCTCAACGACGGGCTGGAGGGGCTGGCCGCCAACCGCACCGCCTCCGAGCGGATCCGGGCGCTGATGGCCGCGCGCGCCGACCACTTCCGGGCCCGCTTCGCCGCCGCGCCCCGGCCCGAACCAGCCGCCGAGGGGCCCGCGGAACCGGCCTGGGGCGACTGGCTGCCGATCGTCACCGGCGACGGGCTGGCGCTGGACGGGGACGCCGCGCTGATCCAGCGCCGGGACTTCGGCGACGGGCGGATCTGGGGGTCCTCCTCGATCTCCCTGCTGGCGCTCGGGCCGGAGCTGCTGCGCTACGACTTCGCGACCGCGCCGGTGCGGGCCGGCGGGTCGGGCTGGCGGCGGGTGGCGGTCTGAACCGGGAGCGCCCGGAAGGACCTGAAGCTGACGCTGCGGGAGGCGGCATCCTGGGCGTCCGTCGCCCCCGGCCTCGAAGGAGAACTCCCGGTGGACCGCCCGCGCCGTCCCCGCCCGCCGGGCGGAGGCCGGTGACACCCGGACATACGCTCGATGAACTTCTGGCGGCGGGGCTGCCGGGCGTCTACATGCCAGTAGTAGCTTCGCGGAGGCCCCCGGAATCGGCGGGCGGCAGACCTCCGAGCGAAGGTGCGCGATGTCCACCCTGACCTACCCGGAAGCGATAGGCGTCGGCCTGCTGCAGGGTGTGACGGAACTCTTCCCGGTGTCCAGCCTGGGCCACAGCATCCTGCTGCCGGCCGTGATCGGCGGGAAGATCCAGCGGGACCTCGACATGACCGCCGACGGCTCCTCCTACCTCGCCGCCCTGGTCGCCCTGCACCTGGCCACCGCGCTCGCCCTGGTGGTGTTCTTCTGGCGGGACTGGGTCCGGGTGGTCAGCGGCCTGCTCGGCTCGATCCGGCACCGCCGGGTGCAGACCCGGGACGAGAAGCTCGCCTGGCTGCTCATCATCTCCACCATCCCGGTCGGCGTGGCCGGCCTGGTCCTGGAGAAGGCGCTGCGCCACGCGCTCGGCAAGCCCGTCCCGGCCGCGGTGTTCCTCGCCCTCAACGGGCTGGTGCTGCTCGGCGCCGAGCGGCTCAAGCGCGGCGGCTCCGGCCGCCGCCGGGCCGGGCACGCCGCACCCGTCGACGAGCCGGGCCTCGACCCGGCGGTCGCCTCCGACGTCCGGCTGACCGGGCTCGGCTACGGCCGGGGCGCCTGGATCGGCGCCGCCCAGATCCTCGCGCTGTTCCCCGGGATCAGCCGCTCCGGCGTCACCATGAGCGCCGGCATCCTGCGCGGTCTCCACCACGAGGACGCCGCCCGGTTCTCCTTCCTGCTCGCCACGCCGGTCATCCTGGCCGCCTCGGTGCTGAAGGTGCCCGAGCTGTTCAAGCCGGAGAACTCCGGCGTCCTCGGCCCGGTCGCGGCCGGCAGCGTCGCGGCCTTCGTGGCCGGCTACGTCTCGGTGCGCTTCCTCACCAGGTACTTCGAGACCCGCAGCCTGACGCCCTTCGCGGTGTACTGCTTCGTGGCCGGCGTCGGCAGCGCGGTCTACCTCTCGCTCTGAGCCCCCGTCCGAACGGACCCGCGCACGCCGGCCGGCCGCGTCGGCGCCGATGTCTCCGACCGGACAGGCGACTTCACGGCGGGAGGACGGGTGCGAGGAGCGCGCCGGCACCGCCCGGTGAGCCGGAACGGCACGGGACAATGGACCCGTGAACGGCTCATGGACCTCCTTCGGCGGCGACCTGCACCTGGACCTCACCGAGCGGCGCGCCGCCGGCGCCGGGCTGCGGGCCGCCCTGGAGGACGCCCTGCGGGAGGCCGTCCAGGACGGACGGCTCGCACCCGGCACCCGGCTGCCCTCCTCCCGGGCGCTCGGCGAGGACCTCGGCATCGCCCGCAACACCGTGGTCGAGGCGTACGGCCAGCTCACCGCCGAGGGCTGGCTCGACTCCCGGCAGGGTTCCGGCACCACCGTCGCCCGGCGGTCCGCGCCCCCGCCCGCCGTACGGCCCGCCAGGCCGCGGCCCCGGCGGCCGGCCGCCCGGCACGACCTGATGTCCGGGCGCCCCGACCTCTCGCTCTTCCCCCGCACCGCCTGGCTCGCCGCCGCCCGCCGCGCCCTAGCCACCGCGCCGCACGAGGCGCTCGGCTACGGCGGCCCGCTCGGCCGGATCGAACTGCGGGAGGCCCTCACCCACTACCTGGCCCGGGTCCGCGGGGTGCGCACCGACCCGGACCACCTGCTCGTCTGCGGCGGCGTCCAGCAGGGCCTCGGGCTGCTCTGCGCGGCGCTGCGGGAGCGCGGCGCCCGGTCACTGGCCGTCGAGGCGTACGGGCTGCCGCCGCAGCACGCCGTGGTGCGGGCGGCGGGGCTGTCCACCGTCGCGCTGCCGCTGGACCGCGAGGGCGCGCTGGTCGACCGGCTCGACGCCCGCAGCGGGGCCGTCCTGCTCACCCCCGCCCACCAGTACCCCACCGGCGCACCGCTGTCCGCCGACCGGCGGGCGGCCGCGGTGCGGTGGGCGCGCGAGCAGGACCGGTACGTGGTCGAGGACGACTACGACGGCGAGTTCCGCTACGACCGCCAGCCGCTCGGCGCCATGCAGGCGCTCGACCCGGAGCGGGTGGTGTACGCCGGGACGGCCGCCAAGAGCCTCGCCCCGGGCCTGCGGCTGGCCTGGCTGGCGCTCCCCGACGCGCTGGTCGAACCGGTCGCCCGGCTGAAGGTGCTGGCCGACACGATGTCCCCGGTGCTGGACCAGCTGACGCTGGCCGAACTGATCACCTCGGGGACGTACGACCGGCACGTGCGGCGCTGCCGGCTGCACTACCGGCGCCGCCGCGACCGGCTGGTCGCGGCCCTCGCCGAGCACGCCCCGCACGTGCGGGTCACCGGCATCGCGGCCGGCCTGCACGCCGTCCTCCAACTCCCGCCCGGCTCCCCGCCGGAGGCCGAACTCGTGGCTCGCGCACAGGCCGCCGGGCTCGCCCTCAGCGGCCTCGGCTGGCACCGCGCCGACCGGGAGGCGGCGGGCGGGGAAGAAGCCGGGCCCGCTCTGGTGATCGGCTACGCGTCCCCTCCGGAGCACGCCTTCCCGGCGGCCCTGGAGGCCCTGTGCGGGGTGCTCCGCGCGTCGTGAGCGGGGCCCGGGACGGGTCCGACTACCGGTTGCGGCTGCCCAGTTCGAACAGCAGCATGATGAAGCCCGCGAAGGCGTGGATGCCCGCCGTGTAGATGACCAGGCGGAGGTAGACCCGCTTGTTGGCCCACTTGCCGGCGTCCATGGTCTTCGGGCCGGCGGCGGTGTCGGCGGCGCCGGTCGGTACGGCGGCAGTGACGGCGCCGGTCGGTACGGCGGCAGTGACGGCGCCGGTCACGGTGGCGGTGGTGGCGGTGGTGGCGGTGGTGGCGGTGGTGGCGGGATCGGCCACGGGGATCTCCTCCGAGGGGACTGACGGTGGCTCAGTGGGTCGCGGCGGGGCCGCCGCCCAGGCAGAGTTCGCCGCCCGGGCTCTGCAACAGGGTGTGGATGAAGAGCAGTTCGACGCCGGAGTCGGATTCGGCGGCGATGCAGTGCGGGGTGAGCGAGTCGTAGTGGGCGGAGTCGCCGGGGGCCAGGTGGTGGACGCGGTCGCCGAGGGTCACCTTCAACTCCCCGCGCAGCACGTACAGCCACTCCTCTCCGGGGTGGACCCGGACCACCGCGTCCTGGACACCCGGCGGCACGTGCACCCGGAGGGCCTGCATGGCGCGACCGGGGGCGCCGGCCCGGCGGTAGCCCCAGCCGCCGGCCCGGCCGGGCTCGATGGCGCCGCCGCGGACCACCGGGTCGGGCTCGACCATGGCCTCGCCGAGCAGGCCGGAGACCGAGGTGCCGTAGGCGCGGGCGAGGCCGAGCAGGACGGGCAGCGAGGGCTGGCGGCGGCCGGTCTCCAGCCGGGACAAGTAGGCTGGGGACAGGCCGACCCGGCCCGCGGCGACCTCCAGGGTCAGCCGGCTGCTGAGCCGGTGCTCACGGAGGCGGGCGGCGAGGCCGGCGACCTCCTGGTCGTCGAGCTGGTCGCCGGCGTCGGAGGTGCCGGTGGAGCTGGTGGTCATGTGACCAGTGGACACCCGGCCTGCCGCCCAGGCAAGAAATTTGCCCGCGAGGCAAACCCGCGAGCCCCCGCCCCGCGCTACCCTGAGCGCCCTCCGCCCGGAGCAGCCACCCGGTTCACGGCCGGGGGATGTTGCGCAGGTTGCTCCGCGCCAGGTCGACCATCCGCCCCACGCCGCCCGACAGCACCGTCCTCCCGGCCGCCAGCGCGAAGCCCTTCAGCTGGGCGGCGGTGATCCGCGGCGGGATGGACAGCGCGTTGGGATCGGTGACCACGTCCACCAGCGCCGGGCCCGGCCGCTCCAGCGCCTCCGCCAGCACCTCCCGCACCCGGGACGGTTCGGCGACCCGCTTGGCCGGGATGCCCATCGCCCGTGCGATCCCGGCGTAGTCCACGTCGCCGTTGTCGATCCCGGACTCCGGGTAGCCGGAGACCAGCATCTCCAGCTTGATCATGCCGAGCGCGCCGTTGTTGAAGACCACCGTCTTCACCGGCAGCCGGTGCTTGGCCACCGTGAGCAGTTCCCCGAGCAGCATGCCGATCCCGCCGTCACCCGCCATGGCGACCACCTGCCGCCCCGGACAGGCGAGTTGGGCGCCGATCGCGTGCGGGAGGGCGTTGGCCATCGAGCCGTGCAGGAAGGAGCCGATCACCCGGCGGCGGCCGTTCGGCTGGAGGTAGCGGGCGGCCCAGACGTTGTTCATGCCGGTGTCCACGGTGAACACCGCGTCGTCGGCGGCCACTTCGTCCAGCACCGAGGCGACGTACTCGGGGTGGATCGGCAGGTGCTTCTCGATGTCCCTGGTGTAGGCGCCGATCACGTCCTCCAGGGACCGGCAGTGCTTGCGCAGCATGCCGTCCAGGAAGGACCGGTCCTGCTTGGCGTCCAGCAGCGGCAGCACGGCCCGCAGGGTGGCCGCGACGTCCCCGTGCACGGCCAGCTCCAGCGCGGTGCGGCGGCCCAGCCTGGTCGCGTCGTGGTCGACCTGGACGGTGTGCGCCTGCGGCAGGAAGGAGTCGTACGGGAAGTCGGTGCCGAGCAGCAGCACCAGGTCGGCAGAGTGCAGCGCCTCGTGGCAGGCGCCGTAGCCGAGCAGGCCGCTCATCCCCACGTCGTAGGGGTTGTCGTACTGGATCCACTCCTTGCCGCGCAGCGAGTGCCCGACCGGCGCGTTCAGCGCCTGCGCGACGGCCATCACCTCGGGGTGCGCGCCGCGCACCCCGGCGCCGCAGAACAGGGCGACCCGGCGGGCCTCGTTGAGCAGCCGGGCCAGCTCCTGCACCTGGGACCAGGGCGGCGCGGCGACCGCCTGCTCGGTGAGGAAGTGGCTGGTGCCGGTCGGGCCGGCGGCGGGGAGGGCGGCGACGTCCCCGGGGAAGGCCAGCACCGAGACGCCGTGCGAGCCCAGCGCGTGCTGGATCGCGACCCTCAGCAGCCGGGGCAGCTGGGCGGGGGTGGAGAGCATCTCGCACCAGTTGCTGCAGTCGGTGAACACCCGCTCGGGGTGGGTCTCCTGGAAGAAGCCGGTGCCGATCTGCCCGGAGGGGATGTGCGAGGCGAGCGCGAGCACCGGAAGGCCGCTGCGCTGGGCGTCGTACAGGCCCTGGATCAGGTGGGTGTTGCCGGGGCCGCAGGAGCCGGCGCAGACGGCGAGGCGGCCGCTGAGCTCGGCCTCGGCGGCGGCCGCGAAGGCTCCGGCCTCCTCGTTGCGCACGTGCACCCAGCTGATGCCCTCCGCCCGGCGGATCGCGTCGACCACGGGGTTGAGGCTGTCCCCTACGACGCCGTGGACCCGTTCCACCCCGGCCTGCCGGAGCACCTCCACCATCTGTTCGGCCACGGTCGCCACGGGGACTTCCCTTCGATCGCCACAGGACACCTGCACCCTCCGACGGGGCGGCGGGGGCGTGCACCCGGGGTGGGCCGAACGGGTGAGGGCGCGGAGCCGGGGGCGGCCCCGCGCCCTGGAGTCGGACGGGCTACTCCGCCGCCAGGTGGTCCTGCTGGCCGAGCTTGCCCGCGACCAGCCCCGCCTGGGCCTGGCGGCGGGCGGGTTCGCGGCCCGGGGGCTGGGCGCAGCGCTCCTGGGACGGCGGGGCGGTGGTGGGCAGGGTGACCGGGGAGCCGGCCTTGACCTGGACCGCCTCGCCGTCGTGCCGCAGGTGGATCACCTCGCCGCGGCGCAGCGTGTAGGTGGTGCCCTCGTGGGTGATCCGGACGCCGAGCAACTGGTCGCGCACCATCAGGGAGAAGCTCAGCTTCATCAGCCCGGAGGGCAGCCGGGGCCGGAAGTCGAGCGCCTCGCTGTGGTCGCGCAGTCCGCCGAAGCCGGCCACCAGGGCGATGCAGGCGCCGGCGAGCGAGGCCATGTGGAGGCCGTCGCGGGTGTTGCCGCCGAGGTCGTGGAGGTCCATCAACGCCGCCTCGGCCGTGTAGTCGTAGGCGAGGTCGAGCTGGCCGACCTCGGCGGCGATGACGGCCTGGGTGCAGGCGGACAGCGAGGAGTCGCGGACGGTGAGCCGCTCGTAGTAGGCGAAGTTGCGGGCCTTCTGCTCGTCGGTGAAGGCGTCGCCGCGGACCTGCATGGCGAGCACCAGGTCGGCCTGCTTGACCACCTGCTTGCGGTACAGGTCGAAGTACGGGTAGTGCAGCAGCAGCGGGTACTTCTCCGGCGGGGTGGCCTCGAAGTCCCAGACCTGGTGGTGGGTGAAGCCGTCGGCCTGGGGGTGGACGCCGAGGTCCTCGTCGTACGGGACGTACATCGCGGCGGCGGCGTCGCGCCAGGCGGCGGTCTCCTCGGTGTCGACGCCGAGTTCGCCGGCCTCGCGCGGGTGGCGGACGGCGGCCTCGGCGGCGGCGCGCAGGTTCGCCTGCGCCATCAGGTTGGTGAAGACGTTGTTGTCGGCGACGGCGCTGTACTCGTCGGGGCCGGTGACGCCCTCGATCCGGAACTTCCCGGCGCTGTCGTGGTGGCCGAGCGAGCGCCACATCCGGGCGGTCTCCACGAGGAGTTCGAGGCCGTACTCGCGCTCGAACTCCTGGTCCCCGGTGGCCCGGACGTAGCGGGCGACGGCGGCGGCGATGTCGGCGCCGATGTGGAAGGCGGCGGTGCCGGCCGGCCAGTAGCCGGAGCACTCCTCGCCGCGGATCGTCCGCCAGGGGAACACCGCCCCGGACAGCCCGAGCTGGGCGGCTCGTTCCCGGGCGAGCGGGAGGGTGGTGTGCCGCCAGCGCAGGGCCTGGTTGACGGCGCCGGGCAGGCAGTAGGTGAGCACCGGCAGGACGAAGGTCTCGGTGTCCCAGAAGCTGTGGCCGTCGTAGCCGGGGCCGGTCAACCCCTTGGCGGGGATGGCGCGTTCCTCACTGCGGGCACCGGCCTGGAGGACGTGGAAGACGGCGAACCGGACGGCCTGCTGGAGTTCGACGTCGCCCTCGATCTCGATGTCGCTGGTCTCCCAGAATTCCGTGAGGAAGTCAGCCTGTTCCGCGACCAGGCCGTCCCAGCCGGTGTACCGTGCGGCGGTCAGCGCGGCCTCGACCTGGTCCCGGACGGCGGGCAGCGAGCGGGTGCCGGACCAGCCGTAGGACATGAACTTGACCAGCCGCAGCCTCTGTCCGGGCTCCAGCACGGTGGTGACGCTGATCCGGCAGTGGTCGGACTCGGCCTCGGCGACGGTGTCCAGCCGCTCCGGGCCCTCGATCACGTGGTCCATCCCGGCGGCGACCCGGATGCCGCTGAACCGGGTGCGGTGCACCAGGACGGCCTTGGTGCCGCTGGCGTGGTGCGCCTCGGGCTGCAGCGGGGCCTCCAGGACGGCGGCGGCGCGCGGGTCGCCCTCCGGGCCGCCGGGCAGCTGCTCGTTGGCGACCAGCTCGGACTGGAGCACGATCCGCACCGGCCCGTCCACCGCCTCGACGCTGTACTCCACGGCGGCGATGGCGCGCTGGGTGAGCGAGACGAGCCGGGAGGAGCGCACCCGGATGGTGCGTCCGGCCGGGGAGGTCCATTCGCACCGGCGGTGCAGCAGGCCTTCTCGGAAGTCCAACCAGCGGGTGTGGCTGACGAGTTCGCCGTAGCGCAGGTCGAAGGGCTCGTCGTCCACCAACAGCCGGATGATCTTGCCGTTGGTGATGTTGATGACGCTCTGGCTGGACTCCGGGTAGCCGTAGCCGCCCTCGCCGTACGGCAGCGGGCGGAGCTCGAAGACGCCGTTGAGGTAGGTGCCGGGCAGGCCGTGCGGCTCGCCCTCGTCCAGGTTGGCGCGCAGGCCGATGTGGCCGTTGGAGAGCGCGAAGACGGACTCGGCGCGGGCCATCGAGGTCGCGTCCACGCCGTGTTCGGTGATCTGCCAGGGGTCGATGGTGAAGTTGTCCGCAGGGCTCATGCTCCCACCTCGCTGCGCTCGGCAGGGGCGTTCGCCCGCACGCGCCTCTCGACGGTCCGCTCCCCGCGCTCGCTCACGATTCCCCCAGCAGCTCGGAGAGGTCGTCGACGACCACCGTGGCGCCGTCGCGGCGCAGTTCGTCGGCCTGCCCGGTGCGGTTGACGCCGACCACGGCGCCGAAGCCGCCGGCCCGGCCGGAGGCGACCCCGGCGAGGGCGTCCTCGAAGACGACGGCGTGCGCGGGTTCGACGCCGAGCTCGCGGGCGGCGTACAGGTAGGTGTCCGGGGCGGGCTTGCCGGGCAGCGCCCGCTGCTTGGCGACCACGCCGTCCACGATCAGGTCGAAGAGGTCCAGGATGCCCGCCGAGCGCAGCACGTCCTTGCAGTTGGCGCTGGAGGAGACCACCGCGCTGGGCAGCCCGAGCGCGCGCAGCCGGCGCACGTAGGCGACCGAGCCCTCGTAGGGCGCGACGCCCTGCTCGCGGATCAGCCGCAGCACGGTGTCGTTCTTGGCCCGGCTGATCCCCTGCACAGTACGGGCGTTCGGCGGGTCGTCCTCGCTGCCCTCGGGGAGATCGATGCCCCGGCTCCGCAGGAAGGCCCGGGTGCCGTCGAGGCGCGGGCGGCCGTCCACGTAGGTGTCGTAGTCGGTGACGGCGTCGAAGGGGACGAACTGCCCGCCGGTGCGGGCGGCTTCGGCGCGCAGGAAGGCGTCGAAGGTGTCCTTCCAGGCCGCGGCGTGGACCGTGGCGGTCTGGGTGAGCACTCCGTCGAGGTCGAAGAGAAAAGCACGGATGTCGTCGGGTAGCCCCAGCATGGGTGCAGTCTGCCCCAGGGAGCGCGAGGGATGCCGCCCATCCCGGCGGCGCGTCGCGGGAAGGGCGGCATCCGGTCGCCGCGGCCGGGTCAGCGCCGCGGCGGGGTCAGGGCGAGTCGGGCTCAGGACGAGTCGGGCAGCTGGGCCTCGGGCGCCTGGATGACGGCGAAGACCGCGCCCTGCGGGTCCTTGACCACGGCCATCCGGCCGGACTGCATGTCGAACGGCGGCTGGATCACCGTGCCGTTCCGCTTGACCACGGCGTCCACCACGGAGTCGGTGTCGTCGACCGAGAAGTACGGCATCCAGTGCGAGGGCGTGCCGGCGTCCAGGTACTTCGGGATCTCCTGCATGCCGCCCACCGTGCGGTCGCCGACGTTCAGCGAGTAGTAGCCGTCCATGCCCTGGATGGTGGCCGGGCGCAAACCCAGGGCCGGCTGGTAGAAGCGGCCCGCCGCACCGGTGTCGGAGGTGTTGAGCTCGTTCCAGACCAGTGCGCCGGGCTCGTTGACGACGCCCGCTCCGATGAAGTCCATCGCCTGCCAGACGCCGAACACCGCGCCGGTCGGATCGGCGGCGACCAGCATCCGGCCGAGCGCGCCGACGTCCATCGGGTCGTACAGGACCGTGCCGCCGGCCTCGGCGATGGCGGCCTTGGCCGCGTCGGCGTCGTCCGAGGCGAGGTAGGTGGTCCAGGCGACGGGCGGTGGCGGCTGGCCCTCGGGCCCGGACTGCGCCATGATCCCCGCGACCGGGCGGCCGCCCAGCGTGCACACGGCGTAGCCGCCGAACTCGGCCGGGCCGATCTCGCCCTGCCAGCCGAACAAATCGCGGTAGAAGTCGAGCGCGGCCTGCTGGTCGCTCGCCATCAGGTCGATCCAGCACGGGGTGCCGGGCTTGTACGGATCGGTCACTACGGGCATTGCTGGGCCTCCCGGAGGCGGTGGTGGCCGGCTGTGGTCGTCGGGCGGGCGGGGGCCCGGCCCGGCCGGTACGGCCGTCCGCGCGGACGACGGTACGACGGAGGTACACCGCCCACCTTCGGTCCGCGGCCGCGTTCCCGCCACCGGACGGCGCCCTGGCGGGCTACCGGCGGCCCGGCGGTCACCGGCCGGTCACTGTTCGTCGTGGCGCATCGTGGTGACGAAGTACGGCTGCACCTTGCCGCTCTGCGCGTAGTCCTTGAGCCGGACCAGCAGTTCGGCCCAGGTGCCGGCCACCATCGGGACGCCCTCCTCGCTGCCCGGCTGCCAGCCGCCGTGCCGGAACAGCAGCCGGGTGCGCTCGGGGGCGCCGGGCTGGTCGGCGAGGTCCCAGCTGATCCAGGTGCCGGCCCAGTGCGGCGGGAACGCCCCGGCGTTGGCCCACAGCACCCGGTCCCGGTCGGCCCGCTCGCGGCGCAGCCGGAACGGCTCGGGGACGCCGGGGAAGTCGAAGAGCAGCAGGTCGCCCTCGCGGTCCACCGCGGTGGTCCACCAGCTGGTCAGCCCGTCGTGGGTGTTGAGCGCGTCGAGCACGGCCGCGCGGGGCGCGGCGATGTCGATCTGCATGGCGATCTCGGGCACGGGATCCGCCTTTCGGTGACCGGTGGCCCCCTCCACCCGCCCACGATGGCACGACCCCGGGGCTTGTGCGCCCCGGGGTCGTCCCGGCCGTTCCGGTGCCTGCGGTCAGCCGCCGCTGCCGTAGGTGGTGTTCGCGCAGATGTCGTCGTCCGCCGAGCGGGCGTCGTTGGTGACGGTGGTGGGCAGCGGCGCCGCGGGCGTCTGGGCGCCCGGGGTGGTGCTCGCGGTGCCGGCCGTGGACGTCCCCATGCCGTTGGCCGCGGCGAAGTCCTGGCCGACGATCACCGAGATGCCCCGCGCACTGCTGGGCTCCAAACTGGCGCCGGGGAACAGCGCGGCGACCTTCTCCGCGTTCGCCTTCTGGCTGGCGCTGTACTCGATCGTGGTGGCCTTGTACTTGGTGCTCGCCGCCTGGCCCGCCGTGCTGGCGGTGAACTTGGCGCCCTTGAGCAGGTCGGTCGCCTTGCCGGCCAGGCCGTTGGCGAGGGTGCCGTTGTAGACCGCGACCTTGATCGAGGCGTTGGAGGCGTCACCGGCCGGGGCGGCGGACGTGCTGGGCGCGGCCTGCTGCGGGGCGGCGCTCGGGCTGGCGCCGGCATCCGGCTGCTGGCCGGTGGCGTTCTGGCCGTCGATGGTCTGGTCGGCCTTGAGGGTCTCCCAGAGCTTGTTGGCGTCCGGCTGGACCAGGTCGATGTTGGCGTCCTGGGTGCGGTAGCGCCAGGGCGCCGTCACGAACTTGAGGTCGTGCATGTCGATGTTCTTCAGCGACAGCCCGAAGGAGAGCAGCTTGTCCGCGGAGTCCAGCCCCGGGTCGACGGTCAGCGACTTGGTCGCCGCGTCGGCCAGCGGCAGCAGGTTGGTGGGGCTCATCCCCTCCTTCTTCATCTTGGTGGCGAGCGAACTCATGAAGGCCTGCTGGCGCTTCATCCGGCCGATGTCGGAGCCGTCGCCGATGCCGTGCCGCAGGCGGACGTAGTCGAGCGCCTGCTGGCCCTGGACGGTCTGCTTGCCCTGCGGGAGGACGAGGTTGCCCTTCTTGTGCAGGTTGGGGTTGATGTCGCCCTCGTAGATCGGCTTCGGCAGGCAGACGTCCACGCCCTCGACGGCCTTGGTCATCGCGGCGAAGCCGTTGAAGTCGACCACGATGGTGTGGTCGACCCGGATGCCGGTGAGCTTCTCCACCGTGTTCTGGGTGCAGGCCGGGTTGCCGTTGTCGCTGCCGCCGGTCGAGAAGGCGGCGTTGAACAGGTCGTTGCCGCCCTTGGTCCACTTGCCGTTGGGCAGCTTGCAGGACGGTATCTGCACCATCGCGTTGCGCGGGATCGAGATGCCGACGGCGTGCTTGTGGTCGGCGTAGACGTGCAGCAGGATCGTGGTGTCCGAGCGGGCGCCGCCGTCCTCGCCGCCGCCGAGGTCGGAGTTGTTGCCGCCCCGGCTGTCGGAGCCGATCAGCAGGACGTTGACCGGCTTGTTGCCGTCCGCGTCGGCCTTGGCCTCCGGCGGGCGGTCGGTGGAGATCGCGTCGGCGTCGAAGGACTTGATGTTGGCGTTCAGCTTGAAGTAGATCGCGCCGCCGGCGCCCGCGATCAGCACCAGCACGCCGGCCGCCGACCAGGCGACGATCTTCTTCACGTTCTTCTTGGGCTTGGCGTTGCGCCGCGCCGCCGCCCGTCCGCCGGAAGCGCCGTCCGCCGCGCCGCCGCCCTTGCCCTGCGCGGCGCGACGGGCCTCGGCCCGGCCGCCGGAGCGCGGCGCGGGCACGCTGCCCGGTGTACCTTCCGCCGGGAGCGCGTCGGGCGCGCCCTCGCCCCGAGCCGGGCTCTCGCCCCTCCGACCTGACATGCGCGTACCTTTCACCGACGGAAGCGACGCCCCGGACGATCTGGCGCACCGCACAGGGGGAGACGACCAGAACCGCTCCCTGGTTGTACGTACGAAGGTCGGCACAGTCCGACCATCGTGGCTTCCGATCATATTGAGACCGAAGGTGATCACTGACCTCCGGTACACCAACCATCCCGGCAGCCACAGGGAGATCCCGTTACAGAACCTCCCGAAAAGCTACTTTTCGGACTCGGTGCGACGCCGGCCCAGAAGACGCAGGGGATGCCTCCGTCGGGCCGGGCGTCGACCACGGGGCCCTGCTGGGCCACGTTGGTGCCCGGGTCGGTCGGGGCGCTGGTGGGGCGGTCGGAGGCGACGCCGGTGAAGGCGGTGCCGAGGGTGACCACGACGTGGCCGGCGGCGGCCGAGGCGGACTCCGCGGCGGTGGCGCCGTAGCGGGCGGCGATCCGGTCGGCGGCGTCCTTGGCGCCCTTGCCGTAGGCGACCGTGGTGGTCTTCGGCCTGCTGGCGGCCGGGCCGGTGCGGCCCTCCTTGAAACCCGGGCCGACCAGGACCTCGGCCTCGTTGGCGGAGGACACCCCGGCGGCGGATGAGGCGTTGAACACGTCCACCACGGCGGGCGCGGCCGCCCGGGTCGGGTCTCGGCCGGGGCCGTGCTCGCGGTGGCGCCCGGGGCGGCGGTGTCGGTGGGCGCGGCGGCCGGGGCCGCGGCGGCGTCCGCGCAGCCGAAGAACTGCTTGACGATCTTCTGGATCTGCGGCGGGTTGACGAGGTTGACGTCCCAGAACCGGCCGGGCCAAAGCGGCTCGTCGTCCAATCATCAATCGCCGCAACCCCCTTCCTGGCGGGTGAGGGTCCGGCCTGTGCGGGTGACCTGAGAGCGGCGGGATGCACGTGGGCCCCCTCCTGGGAAGAGGCGGCCCACATGAGTTTCGCCAATTCTTCTACCGCACAGTGCAATTGACTCCCCAACAATCCCGAAGCGCTCTTGCCGGGCTCATGACAGTCGGCGACTCTGTACTGCCATCCCTCAACGGCCACCCCCAACGGCCGGGCTGGCGCGTGCACCTCCTGCTCGCCCCCAACGAAGGAGCCACATGCGCAAGTTCATGATCCGCCTCGCCACCCTGGCGGCGGCCGCCACCACCCTCGCCGCCCCCGCGGCACCGACCACCGCGGCGGCCGCCCAGAGCCTGTCGTTCCGCCCCCTCGCGTACAACACCAACGGCTACAACTGGGGCGGCTACGCCGCCACGGGCAGCGGCTTCACCTCGGTCTCGGCCTCCTGGACCGAGCCGGACGCGGTCTGCAACTCCACCAACGACCTCTACGCACCCTGGGTCGGCATCGACGGGTACGGCTCGTCCACCGTGGAGCAGACCGGCGTGGCGACCGACTGCTCCAGCGGCAGCCCGGTGAACCAGGCCTGGTACGAGATGTACCCGGCGAGCCCGGTCTACCTGAGCCTCAGCTCGTACCCCGTATCGGCCGGCGACCACATCAGCGCATCGGTGACGTACGCCGGGAGCAGCCGGTACACCCTCAAGCTGTCCGATTCCTCGCAGGGCTGGACCTACACCACGACCAAGTCCGTCTCGGCGCAGCGGACCAGTGCCGAGGTCATCATCGAGTCGCCGACCGGCTCCTACCCCGACTTCGGCACCCTGAGCTTCACCTCGGCGACGGTCAACGGCAAGTCCCTCGGCTCCTTCAGCCCGGTCGCGCTCGACCCCAGCTCCAACGGCACCTACGAGGCCCGCACCAGCGGCCTCGGCTCCAGCGGCACCAGCTTCACCGACACCTTCCTGGCGGAGTAGCCACCGCATCGAGGAGCAGGAAGTCGGCCGGGCCGACTTCCTGCTCCTCGGCACTTCACGGGGCGTGGTGGCAGGCCCAGGCGATTGCGCCGAGGCTGCCGAGACCCCCGGCGTCGTCCATGTGTGTGAGGACAGGGCCGGCCCCCCAACTGGCCTTCGAACCAGCCGCAGGGGAGGCCTTTTCGTAGCCGCCACCGAGGCCTGGCACGGGCATCTCCCCCAACGGCCCACCCGGTCTTCTCCTACGGTTCTCGAGCTGCGGAAACGTGCGCCACCGCTGCGGCGACGAGTGCGACGCACCCGCCGAGCAGCAGCACCGTCGACGGCGACGAGGCGTCGACGACCGCACCGCCGACCAGGGCACCGAGCGAGATGGTGGCCTGGAACGAAGAAGTGAAGACGACCGTGGCCGCCTCCGGCGCGTGCGGGGCCGCGCGGACGAACCAGGTCTGGGCACAGACCGGGACGGCACCGTAGGCGAGGCCCCACAGCACGAGCAGCAGTGCCGCGACCGGCCAGGTGGCCCCGAGGGCGGGCAGCAGCAGGACGGCAGCGGCGAGCAGGCCGATGGCGAGGGTGAAGGTGGCGCGCCGCCGGGCCGCCCAGACTCCGCCCACGACGTTGCCGACGACGCCCGCGGCCCCGTACACCAGCAGCAGCACGGTGACGGCGTCCGGGCCGACCTTGGTGACGTCCTCCAGGAACGGGGTCACGTAGGTGTACGTACCGAAGTGGGCACTCACCAGGAGGAGAGTCACCACCAGCCCGGCCCGGACCGCCCGCGTGCGCAGCAGCCCCCGCAGGACGGCGAGGCGGGTGGGGGCCTCCGGCGGCAGCGGGGGCAGGGTCGCGGCGAGGGCGGCGAAGACAGCGAGGGTCAGCAGCGCCATGGCCGCGAAGGCCGCACGCCACCCGGCCAGGTGGCCGAGCAGCACCCCGGCGGGCACGCCCAGGACCGACCCCAGCGGAACGGCCGAGAAGATCACCGTGTTGGCCCGGGCCTGCCACTCCGCCCCCGCCACCAGACGCGGCGCGAGTCCGGCCCCGACCGACCAGAACCCGCCGATCACCACTCCGAGCACGAGCCGGGCGGCGAGCACCGCCCAATAGCCGGGCGCGAGCGCACTGACGAGATCGGCCAGCGCGAGGGCCAGCACGAGCCCGCACAGGACCCGGCGCCGGTCGGCCCGCCGAACGGCGGCCGTGACGACCGGGGCGGCCACGGCCGCGACGATCCCCGGCAGGGTCATCATCAGCCCGGCGGTGCCGTCCGAGATCCGGAAGGTGTCGCCGATCGGGGTGAGCAGGCCGATCGGCAGGATCTCGGTGGTCACGACGGAGAAGATCCCCGTCATCACGGAGACCACGGCCAACCAGCTGCGCACGGAGGTACGGGCAGCAACGGGCGGTGTGAGCAGAGAAGTTGTGGGCACGCAACCAGTCCAACAGCGGTGCCGGGCCCCGGCTGGCGCGATTGCGACCTCAACGTCCGAAGGGCCCTGGCCCGACCGACCGCGTCCCGGGACGTGATCTGACGGAGTTTTTGACGAAACTGCCAACAACTGGCACGATCCCCCCATGGCACGCCCGAGGAAGTTCGACACCGAGGCCGCGATCGATGCGGCCATGAACACCTTCTGGTCCAAGGGGTACACCGCGACCTCGACCGACGACCTGGCCGAGAGCACCGGCATGCTGCGCGGCAGCCTGTACAACGCCTTCGGCGGCAAGCGACAGCTTTTCGAGCTGGCACTGCGCCGCTACCGCGAGGGCGGCGCGGCCGGGAGCGCCCCCCTGCCGGCCGACCTGCCACCGCTGGAGCTCATCCGGCGACTGCTGCTGACGGGGGTGAACCAGGCCGCGGCCGATCACCGCGGCTGCCTCGCGGTCAACACCGTCACCGAACTGGCGCTGCGCGAGCCCGAGTTGGCCCAGCTGGCCCGCCAGGCCTTCGTGCCACTGGAGGCCAGGCTGATGACGGCGGTCGAGAACGGCCGGCTCCGCGGCGAGATCCGCTCGGACCGCACCCCGCAGGCGCTCGCCCGCCAGGTGATGGCCGGGTTCCACGGCCTGCTGCTGCAGGCCAAGGCGGGCTTCGAACCCGAGTCGCTGCACGCGACCGTCGACGCGATCGTCGAGGACCTGCGCGCCTGATCACCGCACCCCCGGGCCCGCCCGGGCTTCCTCGCACCCAAGTTTTTGGCACTTTCACCAACAACTATTCGGCCGGAGGCTCCCCATGCCCCTGCTCCCCGTCGTCCTGGCGGCCTTCTTCATGTACGGCTTCGACGGCAACGTCGTGAACGTCGCCCTCCCCGCCATCCGCGCCGACCTCGGCGCCGGCCAGGCCGCCCTCGAACTCGTCGTCGCCGGCTACGTGTTCAGCTACGCCACCGGACTCGTCCCCGGCGGCCGGCTCGGCGACATCCTCGGCCACCGCCGGATGTTCCTGACCGGCATGGCCGCCTTCACCGTGGCCTCCGTGCTGTGCGGGCTGTCCCAGTCCCCCACCCAGCTGGTGCTCGCCCGGATGCTCCAGGGCCTCACCGCCGCCGCCATGGTCCCCCAGGTCCTCGCCCTGATCACCACCGCCGTCCCCGCCGAGGGCCGGGCCCGCGCCCTCGCCTGGTTCGGCGTCACCGGCGGACTCAGCGGCGTCTGCGGCCAGCTGCTCGGCGGCGTCCTGCTCGACGGCGACCTGTTCGGCCTCGGCTGGCGCGCCGTGTTCCTGGTCAACCTGCCGGTCGGCCTGATCGTCCTCGCCGTCGCCAGCGCCGTCCTGCCGCGCACCGCCACCGGCCGCCGCCCCGCCCCCGACGGCATCGGCGTGCTCGCGGTCTCCGGCTCGCTCGCCCTGGCCCTCGTCCCGCTCGTCCTCGGCCGGGAGGCCGGCTGGCCGCTCTGGGCCTGGGCGATGCTCGCCGCCGCCGTCCCCGCCTTCCTCGCCGCCCTGCGCTGGGAGGGCCGCCTCGCCGCCCGCGGCGGACAGCCGCTGCTCGACCCGGAACTGCTCCGCGGCCGGGTCTTCCGCACCGGGCTGGCCGTCAACGCCGCCTTCATGGCCTTCTTCGCCGGCTTCGTCTTCGTCATCAGCCTCACCGTGCAGACCGGCTTCGGCTACAGCCCGCTGCGCTCCGGCCTGGTCTTCACCCCGATGGCCGTCCTCGCCATGGCCGGCTCGCTGACCGGAAAGCGCCTGCTCCCCCGCTACGGGCTGCGCGTCCCGGTCGTCGGCGGGGCGGTCACCGCCCTCGGCCTGCTGCTCACCGCCCTCGTCCTGCAGACCGTCGACCAGCGCGACGTCCTGTCCTGGCTGCTCACCGCGATGGCCCTGACGGGCATCGGCAACGGCCTGGTGCTGCCCTCGCTGATCGGCGCTCCGATGGCCGGCATCGCCCCCGAGCGGGCCGGCACCGCCTCCGGCACCCTCTCCACCACCCAGCAGTTCGCCTCCGTCACCGGAGTCGCCGTGATCGGCGGCAGCTACTTCGCCCTCCTCGACCACCACGCTCCCGCCACCGCGGCGGCCGCGGCCAGCTGGCTCGCCCTCGCCGCCGTCCTCGCCATGATCGGCCTGACCGTCCGCCTCTCCCGCGCGACCGCGGCCCCCGCGCCCGCGCCCGCTGGTGCTTCCGGGGCCCCTGCGCCGGCCGCGGCCCGGCCGTGACGCCCCGCTCCTGCGGCCTGGCGGACCTCGACGCCGCCGACCAGCGAATCCGAACGGACCTCGACCACCGCGCCACGGGCTCACCGGCCGGGGCTCCCTCCGGGTTCCGAAACGGCCCGGGCCCCGGGCAGTGGCTGAACCACTGCCCGGGGCCCGGGCCGTCGGTGGGGAGGTACGAAGACGGGGGACGTCAGCCGCGGGTGCCGGCCTGGGCGTCCCTCGCGTCGTGCGCGGCGAAGAACTCCTCGGCGATCGCCCGGGTGCGCGCAGCTCGGCGACCGGCTCGCCGATCACCCGGCCCGCGAGCTCACCGGCCAGCCGGATCACGTCCTCCCGCAGCTCGGCCTCGGCCAGCACCCGGTCCGCCGCCAGCTGCACCTGCGCCTCGGCCAGCATGGTGTCCCGCAGCGCCTGCCCCTCGGCCCGCAACCGCGCGATCAGCGCCGCCCCCTCCTCGGTCGCCGTCTGCCGGATCACCGCCGCCTCGTGCCGCGCCGCGACGAGCTCCGCCTGGAACTCCTCGTACACCCGCTGGGCCTCCGCCCGCGCCGCCTCGGCCCGCTCCACACCACCCTCGGTGGCATCCCGGCGCTCTCCGAGCAGCTTCTCGATGCGCGGTACCAGCACCGCCCCGAGAACGCCGAATATCAGGAAGAAGCAGACGAGTCCGATGACGAGCTGTGAAAGATCCGGCTTCAAAGGTCCCATGTCGTCAAGATAGTTGAGCCTCCGTCGCCCAATCTCGGCGGGGGCCTTCAGCCGAGTCCGCTAGGGCTTGCCCGCTCGGCGGGCTCCGGCCCCTTCGACATCGGGCGGCCGTCCGGCCGGCGGTGCGGCGCCGTCCACGAGCGGCTCGGCCGCAGGGAGCTTCAGCAGGTCGACCGGGATCATCACCAGCGCGGTGGTGCCGTCGGAGCGCGGCCTCAGCTGGACCCGGATGCCGTGCCGCAGGGCCAGGCGGCCGACCACGAAGAGGCCCATGCGGCGGGAGACGGAGGCGTCGACGATCGGCGGGTTGGCCAGCCGCTCGTTGATCTCACCGAGGTCGTCGGGACTGAAGCCGATGCCGGTGTCGTGGATCTCGACCAGTACCCGGCCGTCCGGCAGGACGTGGGCGACGACCGGGACGAAGGACTGCGGCCTGGAGAACGAGGTGGCGTTCTCCAGCAGTTCGACGAGCAGGTGGACGAGGTCGTCGACCACGCGGCCGGCGACCTCGGCCGACGGCACGGCGAGGAGCTCGATGCGCTCGTGGTGCTCGACCTCGGAGGCGGCGGCGCCGAGCACGTCGACCAGTGGAACGGGCCTGGTCCAGCGGCCGCCCCGGTCCTCACCCGTCAGGACGAGGAGGTTCTCACCGTTGCGGCGCACGCGAGCCGCGAGGTGGTCCAGCTTGAACAGGTCGGCCAGCCGCTCCGGGTCCGTCTCCCGGCGCTCCAGCTCTGCGAGCAGTCCCAGCTGGCGCTGGATGAGGCGCTGGCCGCGGCGCGACAGGTTGGCGAGGACCGACTCGGAGCTGCCGCGCAGCAGGGCCTGCTCGACGGCGAGGCGCATGACCGACTCGAAGCAACGGGCCAGCCGTCCCACGCTGTCACGTCCGTGGATGCCGACGGACGGGAGCCTCAGGTCGTGCCCGTTCTCCGGGACCCGACCGGAGGTGATCCTCTCGATCAGCTCGGGCAGCTGCGATTCGCTGATCTTCTCCACGGTCTCACGGAGTTCGCGCAGGGCTCCGGACGTCGTCCGGAAGCTCAGGCGTCGGCCCTCTTCCACGATCTCCTGGGCGTCGGCGCACGCCGACCGCCGCACCCCCTCGGCCTCCTCCCGGACGCGCTCCGCCTCGGCCCGCACGGCCTCCGCCCGCTCCGCGGCCTCTCCCACCAGGCGGGCGGCCTGCTGCCGTGCCTCCTCCAGCACGAAGGCCGCCTCCGCCTCGGCTCGGGAGCGCAGCTGCCGTGCGTGTTCCTCCGCCGCGCCGACCGCCTCCTCCGCCGTCCGCTCCGCCGTCTCGACCAGCAGCTTGGTGGCGTTCCGGACGCGCCCCAGCGGGGACTGGAGCTGCCGGTTGAGCGTCCGGAGGTCCACCCACCGGCGGCGCCAGTGGTCGATCAGCTCCGGGTGCGCCTTGTGGCCGCGCGGCTTCCGCCCGTCCACCGGCAACGGGTTGCTGACCACGCGGACGAACTCCAACAGGAAGTTCATCGCGGGCAGTCGTTTGCCGGTCAGGAGGTCGGCGAGGCCCGCCTTGGTCAGCTTGAACACGTCGGCGGCGCCGCAGATCTCACCGTACGAGGGCGCGCCGTGCTCGATGTGCAGCCGGTTCAGGTCCTCCACGAAGGCGGCGAACCGCTCGTCGTACGCGGCGGCGGCCGCGAGATCCGCCGGGTCGGGCCCTGCCGATCGGTCTGCCACGGTCTGCCTCCCGACCCCTCGTCAACTCAGTTGCTGGTCAGCCTACTTCGAACGACCGCGCGCGGTGTCGAACGTTGCTGAACGCCCGCCGACGAACGCGGCGTTCGAGATCGGCATCCCGGCATCCGAGCCCCCGCAGCCGCGTACGAGGACCGGCGGCGTCGTACGCCTGCCTGGGCCGTCGCCGGAACCTCTGGTCAGCTCGGACCATGACCGACGAAGACTTCGACTCCCTCCGCACGCCCCCCGGCACGTCCTCCGACGGCCACACCCCGCAGGCCCCCGACGCGGCCCGGCACCGGACACTCGACCTCATCGCCCTCGTCACCCTGCTCGCCATCGCCACGGGGGTCTACCTGGCCGCGGGCAGCGGAGGGTTCGAGGTGATCACCGGGGCCGGCGTCGGTCTCTACGGCCTCTGGCGCGCCCGCCGGTGAACAGCCGGAAACACGGCAGCACCCCGGCCGATCGTGTCGGCCGGGGTGCTGCGCTGCAGGTGGGGCATCAGGGGCTCGAACCCTGAACCTACGGATTAAAAGTCCGCAGCTCTGCCAATTGAGCTAATGCCCCGCGGCTCTCCGTAGCGGGCTGGTCCCGGGTGGGGAGGGCCACGGCGATCCTACCCGGTGGGCCCCAGGGCTCCGCCAGTGGATTGGGTGGGCGCGCCGGGCACGGGAGCCCGGGGCGGGCTGTAGTGCGCGGCGCGGACGCGGCGCAGCCAGGCCTCGGCGGGGCGGGGGTCGGGGGCGTCGGGCAGGACCCCGGGGCGGGAGAGGTGGTCGGCGGCGTCGGCGAGCAGGCGTTCGGCGGTGGCGGGGCGGTCGGCGATGCGTTCGCCCAGCTCACGGATTCTTTCCGGGTCGGGCAGCCGGATCAGGTTGTGGCCGGTGCGGTGCAGGCGGACGGCCTGCTCGACCAGCCGGACGAGGTGCCGGGCGTGCTTGGCCGCCCGGGCGCGGGTGGCGGGGGAGCCGGCGTCGCGGGTCAGCAGCTTGCGGAACTGCTGGTCCGCGTAGCCGAGGTAGGCCTTGCGGACGGCCGGTGCACTGAGGAAGCTCGACCGCATCCCGACCAGTTCGCGGCCGAGCGGGGTGACGGTCTCGTACAGGTCCTCCGGCAGCCAGACGAGTTCGGAGGCGGTCGGGTTGCAGGACAGCGCCAGCCGGCACCACTTCGCGGCCTCGTGCAGGGTGACGTCGGGCGCGGTGGTGACGTGCGACTCGGCGGGGCGGTGCAGGCCGTGCAACTCCTCGGTGGGAACGGCGAACAGGCCCAGCCGGTCGACGTCGGAGCCTGCGTGGGCGAAGCCGTACGCGGTGGAGCCGACGATGCCGGAGATCAGCACGGTGCCGGGGGCGGTGGGCATGGACGGTGCTCCTCTCGGACGGGCTGCTCCCGAAGGGGCTGGTCCCGAACGGGCGGCCGGAGCACGCATCCTCCCCCGGGCGGGCCGCGCCGGGCGAGCGATTTCCGGACCGGCGCCCGCCCGGCCGTCGATACTGGCCCCATGCAGCACGATCCCCTCCCGGAAACCGTCGGCGTCGAGAAGGTGCGGGCCTGGTGGTCCCACCGGCAGTGGCTGGACCGCCCGCACACCGGGGCGTCCGCCGCCGAGGTGCTGGCCGCCACCGGCTGGGCCCGTTCGGTCGGCGGCGCGGCCCCGTACCTGGGCCTGTTCGCGCGGGCCGGGCTCGGGCGGGCGGAGGTGGACGCGGCGGTGGCCGCGCTGGAGGTGCACGAGCTGCCGGCCGCCCGCGGCTGCACCTACGTGCTGCCGGCCGCCGACTTCGCGCTCGGCCTGGCGGTCGGCGCGGCCGCCCCGGAGGGCGAACTGGCCGCCGCGGCGAAGCACCTGGGGGTCGGCCGGGACGAGGTGGAGCAGCTCTGCCTGGCCATCGAGCGGGCACTGTCCGACAGCGGCCCGTTGGATCCGACGACGATCCGGGAGGCGGTCGGCGACGCCGTCCGGCCGCTCGGCGAGGCGGGCCGCAAGCGCGGCCTGTCGACCACCCTGCCGCTCGCCCTCGGGCTGATGCAGTCGCGCGGCCGGATCCGCCGAGTGCCGGTCAACGGCCGCCTGGACCAGCAGCGTTACGGCTACGTCGGCTGGGACCAGCCGGTCGCGGGGGACGCCGTCGACCTCGCCCGACGCTACTTCTCCTGGGCCGGGCCGGCCACCCTCGGGCACTTCCGCTGGTTCTCCGGCTTCACCGCCGCCACCGCCCGCCGGGCCGTCGCCGAGGCCGGGGCGGCGCCGCTCGAACCCGGCTCCGACCTGCTGATGCTGCCCGAACTCGCCCAGGAGTTCGCCGAGTTCGAGGCACCCACCGAGCCGCACTACACCCTGCTGGCCGGCATCGACGGCATCCACCTGCTGCACCGCGACCTGCCCCGACTGCTTGACCCGGCCGACGCCGCCCGCCCGCTGCCCGCCGGCCGGGCCGGGCGCACCTTCGGCGGCGAGGCCGACCCGCAGACCCACCTGGTGCTGGATCGCGGCCGGATCGTCGGCCTGTGGGAGTACGACACCGAGCGGGCCGAGATCGTCCACCAGTCCTTCGTCCCGCCGGACGACGCGCTGCGCGAGGCGGTGGCCCGCACCGAGGCGTTCGTCCGGGACGAGCTCGGCGACGCCCGCGGCTTCAGTCTCGACTCGCCGAGGAGCCGCGCCCCGAAGATCGCCGCGCTGCGGGCGACCGCGTCCGCGCAGCGGCGGGCCGGGTAACGGCGGGCCGGGTAGCGTACGGCCCATGTCGACCACCACCACCGACGAGGTCCTGATCGTCACCGGCGCCGGCCGCGGCATCGGCGCCGCCACCGCCCGGCTGGCCGCCCGTCGCGGCTACCGGGTGTGCGTCAACTACCGTACGGACGAGGCCTCGGCCACCGCCGTCGTGGACGCCGTCCGGGCCACCGGGGGGACCGCGATCGCCGTCCGGGCCGACGTCAGCCGCAGCGCCGACGTGGAGCGGCTGTTCACCACCGTGGACGCCGAACTCGGTCCGCTCACCGGGCTGGTGAACAACGCGGGCACGCTGGAGCGGCAGTGCCGGCTGGAGGAGATCGACGAGGACCGGCTGAACCGGATCTGGGCCGCCAACATCACCGGCCCGTTCCTGTGCGCGGCCCAGGCCGTCCGCCGGATGTCCACCCGGCACGGCGGGCGCGGCGGCGCGATCGTCAACGTCGGCTCGGCGGCCTCCCGGATCGGTTCGCCGAACGAGTACGTCGACTACGCGGCCGCCAAGGGCGCGGTGGACTCGATGACCCGCGGACTGGCGCTGGAGGTCGCCGACGAGGGCATCCGGGTCAACTGCGTGCGCCCGGGCCTGATCCACACCGGCATCCACGCGCTCGGCGGCGAGCCGGGCCGGGTCGACCGGGTCGCGCCGAACCTGCCGATGCGGCACGGTGGGGAGCCGGAGGAGGTCGCCGAGGCGATCCTGTTCCTGCTGTCGCCGGCCGCCTCGTACACCACGGGGGCGTTCCTGGACGTCTCCGGCGGGCGCTGAGAACCCTGTTCGGCGTCCACCGGACGCCGAACGGTCCTCTCCGGTTTCCTTCCCCGCGCTCCGTCCGCGCCCGTACGGTGGTGGCCATGACCGCTGCCTTCATCGACATCCCCGGCGTGCGCAACTTCCGTGACGCCGGGGGGATCGGCGCCCTGCGCCGGGGCGTGCTGTACCGCTCCGGCTCCCTCCACACGCTCACCGAGGAGGGCGCCCGGAAGCTCAAGGACCTCGGCCTGCGGACGGTGGTCGACCTGCGCAGCCCGTTCGAGCTGGAGACCTGGCCGGACCAGCGGCACGGCCTCGACCACGAGTCCCTCCACCTGCCCACCCTGCCCGCCGACCGCAGCGACCTCGGCCGCCCCTGGCCCGAGGACCAGGCAGCCCTCTACACCTTCATGCCGGAGACCGCCGGCCCCTCGCTCAGCGCGATCATCCGCCGGCTGGCCGCCCCGGAGGCCGTGCCGGTGGTCGTGCACTGCGCGGTCGGCAAGGACCGCACCGGTCTCACCGTCGCCGTCCTGCAGTCACTGCTGGGCGCCTCGGACGCCGACATCACCGCCGACTTCCTGCTCTCCAACCTCGGCCTCGGCCTCGACAAGGGCCCGACCCCGTACATCGACGAGACCGGCAGCGAGCGCCTCTCCCGCCCGGTCGGCGCCGAACACATCGCCTCCTCCCTCGACTGGATCCGCACCCACCACGGCACCGTCCCCGGCTACCTCCGCACCCACGGCGTCACCGACACCGACCTGGACGCCCTGCGGGCCAACCTCTCGGTCTGAGCGGTCGGACCCCGGGCCCTACCCCTGGCGCTCGAAGCGCCACCACTGGGTGGGCGAGTCGACGTCCTCCCACTGCTGGACACCCGCGTCCGGGGCCTCGGGGGCGGTCAGCGGCTTGCCGCTGATGAAGCTGGTGACGGTGTACGTCCCCGGGGCGTCGACATGGGCCTCCAGCAGCCATTCCTGGGCGCCGAAGGCGTTGGCGGACCACTGCTGGACCGGGACGCCGTCCTCCGGGGAGGCGCCGGTGACGTCGAGTCGCTTGCCGCTGCCGACGTTCTCGATGTGGAACAGCGCACCCCCGGGGTGGACGGCGGCGAGCTGCCAGAGCTGGGCGTCGGAGCCGTCGTCCGCGCCGACCCGGATGCGGGCGCCACTGCGCCGGGAGGCCTCGGCCACCTCCAGCAGCAGGCCGCTGCCGACGTTGCGGATCCGGTAGCGGCCGTCGGTCACGGCCCGGTCCGGCCTGCCCCCCACGCTTTCAGTCATGCCCGCAGTCTCCCACCGGGCTCTGACACCGGGCCCCGACGTCACTCGTCGACGGCCGGGTCCTGCGCCGGGGCCCGGCGCACCGCCTCGTAGCCGAAGACCACGACCAGCACCGCGGCCACCGCGCCGACCCGGCCGGCGCGGAAAGACGCCGGGGGTCGTTTCCGGTGGACCGACCGCGCCGCCTATGCTGCGGCGAATGTCCACCGAGCAGAACGCCGAGCAGAGCCCCGAGCCGGCCTCCGGCCCTCTTCCGTCGCAGCGTCAGCAGCCCACCCTCCTGGACGCGGTGGCCGAACTGGAGGCGGTGGTCGCGGCCGGCGACGACGAGCGCTTCGGCCCGGCCCTCGGCCTGGTCGGCGGGCTGTTCGGCCCGGCCGGGCCGGCCGACCGGCGGGCCGCCGGGCCCCGCCTGGCCGCACTGCTGCCGGACGCCCCGCCCTTCCCCCGGGCGCACCTGGCGATGGCGGTGGGCGCCTGCGTGGAGTCCGGCGCCGACCCGGTGGCCTGCGCCGGCCCGGTGCTGGCCGGCCTGCGCGGGGCACTGACCGGCGCCCGGCGGCTGGTCGAGGGCTGGGCGCGCACCGGCGGCGGCCCGCTGCCGGACCGGGAGCAGGACGATCCGGCCGAGGCCCACACCCGGATCGAGAGCCCCGAGCACCTCGACGCGTGGAACGCCCACCTGGCCGTGGTCGGCTGGTGGACGCTGCACCTGTGGCAGCAGGCCGCCTGGGCGGTGTACGCCCACGCCTCGGTCCGCGCCGATGCCCGCACCTCGGGCGTCACCGAGGTGCTGCTGGAGCTGTTCGACCGCTACGAGGGCGAGCAGCACGACTTCAAGGGCCTGACCCACCTGGCGCTGACGCTCGACGACGAACCGCTGCTGGTGCTCGACCGCCCCACCGGTACCGGCTACCTGCTGCGGATGAGCGGCCTGAGCGACACCTTCCAGCTGCACACCCTGCTCGCCGACGTGCTGATCGGCGGCGGTCACCTGCCCGGCGACCCGCAGGACCCGGAGGTGGTGGCGCTGGCCCGGACGGAGTTCCTGGACGGCCGCCGGCTGATCGCCACCGGCGCCTTCAACCTGGTGGCGCCGGACGGCTCCTGGCTCTGGAACGAGGGCACGCCCAGTGACATCCCGGTGGTGGACGGGGTGCGCACCCTGGTGCTGGAACCCCTGCCGTACGAGCGCAGCTGGTCGGCAGGGCGCTTCATCCAGGAGGTCCCGGGAGACCTGCGGCTGGAGCGGGTGCTGGACCCGGCGGAGGCGGCGCACCGGCTGTCCCGGACGGTGCCGGGGATGTCCACGGCGTCGGCCTTCGGCTAGGGACCCGCCCCGGGCCGCCCCGTTCGCCGGGTTATGGTCGGAAGCCGACGTACGGAGCCGGCGCGCGAAGCCGACGGCCGACGTACGGAACCGGCGTACGGTCCCTGCGACGTGCGGTCCCTACGAGCCCCACGAGTGGAGTCGACGATGGCGAAGGTCCCGAACGCGCTCGCGGCCGCCGCGCCCGCCGCGCTGACCGCGGCGAGCGGTCTGGTCGGCGGTTACGGCGTGGCCCGCTGGAGCGGTCGGCGCGAACTGGGCGGCGCGGTGCTGGCGGTGGCCGGGGCCGGAGCGGCCGCGCAGTGGCGCCGGAGCTCGGGTACGGCCGCCGCGGCGGCGCTGACCGGCCTGTACGTGGCGGCCTTCGGCGGCTCGCACCCGCTGGCGAAGCGGATCGGCGCCTGGCCGTCCGTGTTCGCCGTCACCGGGGTGGTCGCGGCGGCCTCCACGGCCGCGACCGTGCTGTCGGCCCGCAAGCGCTAATGCACCGGACGGGCCGGGACCGCCGCCGCGCCGAACCGCGCCTCGAAGGCCGCCCGGTTCGCCGAGACCGGTGAGCGGTCCCACACCGCGAACACCACCTGCTCGAACGCGCCCCCGTACCGGGCCAGCGCGCCCTCGAAGGCCTCGGCGACCTGGGCCGGGTCGTTGCGGAAGACCCCGCAGCCCCAGGCGCCGAGCACCAGGGCGCGGACCTCGTGCCGGGCCGCCGCCGCGAGCACCCGGACGGCCCGCTCGGCGAGCACCCGCCGGACGTCCGTCCCGGCCGAACGCCGTTCCAGCTGGCCGGCGTTGGGCGCGGGCGAGGTCAGGAAGGTGACCGGGTACGGCCGGGCCCGGAGCTCTCCCCGGCCGCCGCGGATCACCGGCACGGCGGGCGAGACGATCACCCGGTGGCTGTACCGCAGGTCCGTCGAGGCCCGGTGCGCCTCGTAGTAGTCCGGCGCCTCGACCAGGCAGCTGTACAGCAGCGCGCTGCGGCACAGGTCCTCCTCCTGGGCGCGGGCGCCGCGCAGGTAGCCGCCGCCGGGGTTGCGCGCGGAGGCGAAGTTCAGCACCCCGACCGGCCCGGCTTCGGCCGCGACCAGCCGCTGGGCAGCCTCCATGCTCCCCTCTGCCGTCACCTCGATCCGCCCTCCCGCGGGCCCCGGCCCGCGCTCCCCCGCCGCCAGCAACGCGTCGAGGTCCGCCGGCGCGTACGACACCGTCCCGGCCCTGGCTGCCGCCAACTGCTCCCCCACCTGCACGAGTTCGCCCCCGGCCGTCCGGTAGCTCCCCCGCGCGGCGATCTCCTCGTTCACCCGTGCCACGTCGTGCAGTCTGCTGCTCATGTCCGCGACGCTACGGGACTACCGGCATCGCGCGCCACAGGTTATTCTCACTTCCAGAACAACACCTCGGGGGGGCGAGCAGCAGCGGGGTGTTCGGGGAGGCGGGGGACTCCCGGGGGAACACGAAGGGCCCGCTCCGGTGACGGAGCGGGCCCTTCGTGTGTGCGTCAGGCGTCAGTTCTTCCAGCGCGGCTTGCGGTCGTCGCGGTTGAAGCCGCCGCCGTTGAAGCCGCCGCGGTCACGGTCGAAGCCGCCGCGGTCGCGGTTGAAGCCACCGCGGTCGGACTGCGGACGGCCGCCGGAACGGTGGTCGTCGCGGCGCGAGAACGGACGGCTGCTGCCGCCGCGCTCGTCGCGGTCCCGGCCGAAGGACGGACGGTCGCCGAAGGAGCGGGCCGGACGGTCGCCGAAGGAGCGGCCGCCGCGGTCGTCGCGGTCGCGGTTGAAGCCACCGCGGTCGCCGCGGTCGTCACGGTTGAAGCCGCCCGAACGACGGTCGTCACGGTCACGGCCGGCACCGAAGCCACCACGGTCGCGGTTGAAGCCACCGCGGTCGCCGCGGTCGTCACGGTTGAAGCCGCCCGAACGACGGTCATCGCGGTCACGACCGGCACCGAAGCCACCACGGTCGCGGTTGAAGCCACCGCGGTCGCCGCGGTCGTCACGGTTGAAGCCGCCCGAACGACGGTCGTCACGGTCACGACCGGCACCGAAGCCGCCGGAACGGCGGTCGTCGCGGTCACGGTCACGGTCACGGCCGGCGCCGAAGCCGCCGGAACGGCGGTCGTCACGGTCGCGGTCGCGGTCGCGGCCGAAGGCCGGACGCTCGCCGCGCGCCTCGCGGTACGACGGGGCGCGCTCCTCGGCCTGCGGCGCGGCGGCGGCCGGGGCCTCCGCGGCGACCGGGGCGTCGGCCTGGGCGGTCTCCTCGCCGGCCTCGGCGGACGCGGCCGGGGCCTCGTCCTCGATGCCCAGCTCGGCCCGCTCGCGCGCCGCACGGGCGGCCAGGCGGTCGGCCTCCTCGCGCAGCTCGGTGGCGCGGCGCTGCGCGCGCTCCAGCTGGCGGGTCATGTCGGCGAGCTCGCGCTCGGCGGCACCGGCGATGTTCGCGGCGCTCTCGGCCTGCACCTCGGTGAGCGAGCGGGCGCCGGTGATCTTGGCGACCTCGGCGTCGAAGGCGTGGTCCAGGATGTGACGGCTGGCGTCGACGCCCGCGTCCTCCATCAGGCGGAAGACGCCGCGGCGCTGGTGCGGCAGCACCAGGGTGACGACGGCACCGGAGCGGCCGGCACGCGCGGTGCGGCCGGAGCGGTGCAGGTAGTCCTTGTGGTCGCCGGCCGGGTCCACGTTGAGGACCAGGTCGATGCCGTCGACGTGGATGCCGCGGGCGGCGACGTCGGTGGCGACGACCACGTTGACGTAGCCGTCCTTGAAGTCGCCGAGGACGCGGGTACGGGCGCCCTGGGTCATGCCGCCGTGCAGCGCGTCGGCCTTCACGCCGGCCTCGATCAGCTGCTCGGCGACGCGGTCGGCGCCCATCTGGGTGCGGACGAAGATGATCGTGCGGCCCTTGCGGGCGGCGATCGCGTTGGTGATCGGCGCCTTGTCCTTGGGCTTCACCACGAGGATGTGGTGGGTCATGGTTGTGACGGCGCCGGCCGACGGGTCGACCTCGTGGGTGACCGGGCTCTTCAGGTAGCGCTTCACCAGGGTGTCGATCTCGTTCTCCAGGGTGGCGGAGAACAGCAGGCGCTGGCCGCCGGCCGGCACCTGGTCGAGGATCTCGGTGACCTCGGGCAGGAAGCCCATGTCGGCCATCTGGTCGGCCTCGTCGAGGACGACGGTCTGGACGTCGTCCAGCTTGGCGGCGCCGCGGTTCAGCAGGTCGCGCAGACGGCCGGGAGTGGCGACCAGGATGTCGACGCCGCGCTCCAGCGCGTAGATCTGGTTCGACATCGAGGTGCCGCCGCAGACGACCTTGAGGCGCAGGCCGAGCACCGAGCCGAAGGGCTCCAGGGCGTCGGCGACCTGCATGGCCAGCTCGCGGGTCGGGACCAGGATCAGGCCGCGCGGGTGCTTGGCACGGGTGCGCTCGCCGTCGGCCAGGCGGGTCAGCAGCGGCAGGCCGAAGCTGAGGGTCTTGCCGGAGCCGGTGCGGCCGCGGCCCAGCACGTCCTTGCCGGCCAGGGCGTCCGGGATGGTCGCGGCCTGGATCGGGAACGGGGTGGTGACGCCGCGCTTGGCGAGGGCACGGACGACGTCGTCGTGCAGGCCCAGGTCGCCGAAGGTGATGGTGGGCTCGGCGGGCTCGGTGGCCTCGACCGTCTCCTCGACGGTCTCGGCGGTGATCTCCTCGGCCGGCTGCGCGGCCTCGGTGACCGGAGCGGTGGAATCGGTGGCATCGGCGGCGGCCTCGTTCGCGGGCATGGCGAAGCGGGCGTCGTCAACGAGAGACATGCAAAACCTTCCGGAAGTGGCACGCGCCAAAGTCCGGGGTTCTGTTTCACAACCGCCTCTATGCGGTCAGCCACGGATCGCCGGAACGCGCCAAGGGCGCCAGTTGGGAGTAGGGCGCCAGTCAAATGGATCAAACGAACGATCTACCACCATAGAGGACCCTGGGGATCGGAGGCAAATGCCCAGGCCAGCCCGTCAATGCGCACCCGCACGAGGGCTCGCGGCCGGGGAACCGGAGCTGCCCGAGGAGGGTTCCGGGCCCGGCGGGACGGTCGCGGCCGGCGTGGTGTGCTCGGGTTCGGGGGTGCTCGACGGGTGGCCGCTCGGGGTGGCCGACGGCGTCCCCGAACCGCCGCCCGAGCGGCCCTCGCCGGTGCCGCCGGGGCCGGTCGTACCACCGCCCGAGGCGCCCCCCGAGGTGCCGCCGGGGTGCGGTGCGGGGCTTGAATTCGCGCCCCCCGTCGAGGCGTTGCCGCCCGGCGCGCCCTCGGGAGCGGGCGGCCCCGGCACCGGGACCACGCCGGCCACCGTGCCGTTCGCGCCGGGCGCGAGCTCGCCCGGCGCGGCGGCCGTGGCCCCAGCCGGCGCGTTCTCGGCTTGCAGGCCCCCCTGGTGCTCCGCGCGCCCCGAGGCGCCCCCCGGGTGTCCGGCGCCCGGCGAGGCCGAGGGGCCGCCCGTCGCCACCGGCCGCCCGGCCGGACCGGCCTGCCCGACCGGCGCCACCCCGCCGTGCTTCTCCTCGGCCCCCGGGCCGACCGACATGCACCCCGTCAGCCCCAGCCCGGCCACCGCCAGCACCGCCGCCGCCCGTACCGCGCGCGACCGCAGCGCAGCCGGCTCCCGCACCGCCGCTCCCGATCCCGCCGCCCGCACCGAAGCCACCGCGCTCACTCTCCTGCCGCCCCACCCGGGCCGCCCACTGACGCGCGGCCGCTTTCGGTGCCCAACGCGCGCCGGGCCCCGCGGGACACGGGTCGGTGCGGCGGTTCCCGCCCGCCCGGGACGCCGAGGCCCCCCGCGACCTCCACGCCCGTCCGGTGCCTCAGCCCCAGATCGCCGAGGCCAGCTCCGCCCCCGCGTACACCGCCGTCAGCCCGGCCACCAGGCTCCCGGCCACGTTCGCCAGCGCGTACCGCCCGGCGCCGGACTCGGCCAGCCGCAGCGTCTCGTACGAGAAGGTCGAGTAGGTGGTCAGCGCCCCGCAGAAGCCCGTGCCGACCAGCAGTTGGACGGGCGAGGAGGCCGCGCCGGCCGTCACCGCCCCGGCCAGCAGGCCGAGCACCAGGCAGCCGGACACGTTCACCGTGAAGGTGCCCCACGGGAACACCGAGTCGTGCCGGGACTGCACCGCCCGGTCGGTCAGGTACCGCAGCGGAGCGCCGACCACCGCGCCCGCCACCACCAGCAGCCAGTTCACTCCGCTCCCCCGCCCGCGCCGCGGCCCCGGTAGCGGACGACGTCGCAGTGGTCCAGCAGCACCAGGCCCTCCGCGACCAGTTCCTCCAGCTGCGGCAGGAACGCCCGAACCCGGTCCTCCTCGTCCACGACCACCACCGCCACCGGCAGGTCCTCGCTCAGCGACAGCAGCCGCGCCGTGTGCACCAGCGAGGAGGCGCCGAACCCCTCGATCCCCCGGAACACGCTCGCCCCGGCCAGCCCGGCCGCCCGCGCCCGGTGCACGATCTCGCTGTACAGCGGGCGGTGGTGCCAGGTGTCGCTCTCGCCCACCAGCACGGTCAGCCGCAGCGCCGGCCCGCTCAGCCGGCTCACCGGGCACCGCCGCGGTGGATCGCGCGCCGGGTCAGCGCCGCCGCCGCCCACACCGCGCCGAGCGCGCCCGCCAGGGTCAGCCCCAGGTAGGCCAGCCCGGGCCCGAGCCGCCCGGCCTCCAGCAGCCGCCGGAGGTCCACCGCGTACGTCGAGAAGGTGGTGAACCCGCCCAGCACCCCGGTGCCGAAGAACGGCCGCAGCAGCGGATGCGCCGGGCGCCCCTCGGTGATCGCCACCAGGAACACCCCGATCACCGCGCAGCCGACCACGTTGATCAGCAGCGTCGTCCACGGGAAGGCCGACGGCCCGGTCCCCCAGCCCAGCCCGGCCGCGTACCGCGCCACCGCGCCGATCGCCCCGCCCACCGCGACCACCGCCACGGCCGGACCCTGTCCGCGCAGCACCGACGGCCGTTCGCGCACCGGCGCCGCCGTCCTCTCCACCGCGTCCTCCGAGGTCGTCACGGACCCATCAAACACCGCTGTCCGCTGCCTGGCACACCGTCATCCCAGACCCGACAATGATCCGGTGGAAATGACCCGGGAAGAGTTCGAGACGCTGGTCAGCGACGCCCTGGACCAGATCCCCCCGCAGCTCGCGGCCATGATGGACAACGTCGCCGTCTTCGTCGAGGACGAACCCGATCCGAGCGACCCCGAACTCCTCGGCCTCTACGAGGGCACCCCGCTCACCGAGCGCGGCGAGTGGTACGCGGGCGTCCTGCCCGACCGGATCCTGATCTACCGCGGCCCCACCCTGCGGCACTGCGAGTCCCACGAGCAGGTCGTCGAGGAGGTCCGCACCACCGTCATCCACGAGGTCGCCCACCACTTCGGCTTCGACGACCACGAGCTCGACGAACTCGGCTGGTCCTGACCCCCGCCCCCACCCGGCCCAAACCCGTTTTGGCGATCCGCCCCGCATCCCATATGCTTCTCGACGTCCCCGGAACGCTGGAAACAGCCGGACGGGCCGCAAGCCCTCATCGTCTAGTGGCCCAGGACGCCGCCCTTTCAAGGCGGTAGCACGGGTTCGAATCCCGTTGGGGGCACGCAGTACCGTAGTAAAGTGCATTGCCGCAAGACCTTAGTGGTTCGCCACTACCAGGTCCCGTGGAGCAGTTGGTTAGCTCGCCACCCTGTCAAGGTGGAGGTCGCGGGTTCAAGTCCCGTCGGGATCGCTCGTCTCGCAGGAGACGGTGCAGTACGGCCAGGTAGCTCAGTTGGTACGAGCGTCCGCCTGAAAAGCGGAAGGTCGCCGGTTCGACCCCGGCCCTGGCCACATCGCCTGACCAGGCACGATGCCCTCGAAGCAGCTCGCTTCGGGGGCATTTTCGTGCCGGTTGACGCCAACGCTGACGCCAACGGCTCCGAATGGCCCTGCCTCTGGGCAGCCACGATGGCTGTTCCCGGCGATGGGAGCACGTGACGTCGATCACAGGATGCTGCCCCGCAGGGATGGCCGGCGCCCGCAGAATCCCGTTGATCCCCTCCAGCCGAGGCTGACACGATCGCCCGGTGGTGACTCCGGAGGACCTCGTCGGTCGGCAAGTGCAAGGCGTGACGTGCTCGTGGTTCCACGCCCGCGACGGCGGCGGCGAGCCCGAGCTGTTGCACATGTGGCTGCACATGGAGGACCTCGGCCCGGTCCGGTTTCACACGCTGGACCACGTCCTTGATCTTCGGATCGATGAACCTCACAATCCCTACGACATGGACGTGCTCGGGCGTGTCGCGGTCGGCGACGCACTGGACGAGTTCCCTCTGGCACCGTTCGCAGGCAGCAAGGTCGTCTCCGTCCAGCACATACGACAGCGGTCCATCGACAGCCGAGTGGGCTTCCAGGCGACATTCCCGGCGGGAAGCGTTCGGATTCTCGCCCTGGCTGATGACCTGGTCGTCACAGCAACCGGGCTGTCAGGGGTCTGGGAGGATGACCTGGATCTTGATCCGCTGGATACCGGCCCCCCGTCCGAAGCCCTGCTCCGCGTCCTTTCGGATCAGACTCCGGCCTGTAGGGCGACACGGGAGGCGGTGCTCGCAGGCGGCGCTTGCCGGATCGGAGATGGGGCGGTGCCCGCCGACGCGCTGGCCGGCACCTACGCCGTCCGACTCGAACTCACGCAGGCCAAGGACATCAAGACCATTGGACTGCCGGAAAGCGTGGCGGCCCTGAGCCACTACGGTGGCCGGCCGGTACGGCTAGGGTCCGTCGACAGTCCGGACGGCTCGTGGCACTTCGTGGTCTTCCTCGCCGCTGACGGCGGTTCGCTGGTGGCCTGTACCGGAGTTCGGCAAGGCGGACCTGGCTCGGCAAAGGATCGCGAGGAAGAGAGAGCATGACGAACGATGCGCGGGAGCTGATGGCCACCGGTTCAGCAGTGGACTGGTCGGGGGTTCGTGAGCGGGTAGCGGCCCTGCGGGACGCCCCGTTCGCGGAGAAGGTCTTCGGGGCTCGCTTTCAGGGTTTCGGGCATGACTTCCTGCTGGAGCCACCGCTCAGTGAAGCCGAGCTAACGGAAGCCGAGGAGGAGCTCGGCGTCATCCTTCCGCCCGACTACCGCGCCTTCCTCCTTGAGGTGGGCGCGGGCGGAGCCGGTCCCCACTACGGAGTCTTCCCACTGCGGCGAGACGAGCAGGGGTGGCACTGGTTGGAGGACCGCAGGGTCCGCAGCCACAACGCGCTCCTCGGGAAGCCGTTCCCTTCCGTGGAGGAGCGGGCTCGCTGGGCAGAGGAACTGGACGCTCGCGAGCCCGCCATGGACAGCTTCTCCGACGAGCAGTCGTATCTCGCGGCGTACCGCGTCTGGGACGACGAGTGGGAGAAACTCAACGACGAGATGACCGCCGGGGCAATATGCCTCAGCCACGAGGGGTGCGGCTACTACACGTGGCTCGTCATGACCGGGCCAGAGCGCGGCACTCTCTGGAAGGACCTCCGGGCATGCGACGGGCCCTTCCAGCCGCTCTCCGCCACCAACCACCGCGTCAGCTTCAGCGGGTGGTACCTGGACTGGTTGGCCAAGGCAACCAGTCGAGCTCACGGTCAGTGAGCACCAATCACAGGCGAGACCGACGCCCGACACGGTGCAGCGCGCTGGGCGCCGCGCGCCCGGAACTCCCCACCAGCCTCCTCCAAGCGCCGGACGCGGCTCACCCTGGAGCATGCTCCGCAAGGAGTACCCGGCGCGGATCCCTTCACCATCGAGAGCTGCCCCTCCGTCCTCCACGGCTACCGGAAGCCCCTCAGCAGGGTGCAAGTACTGCCAGCCAATTACGCTCCAGCCGCCCAGCCTGGCCCTTTGACAAGCACTGGGATGGTCCACGATGCTTAACATGCGTCAGGCGATGGATCGTCAGTTCTACTACCAAGACGAGGACTTGACGGGACGCTCGTTCTGAGTAGAGTTCTCGCAACACCGAGAGGGACACCCGTCCCTACTCACAAGCACTTCCAGCACCACGCGCACCACCGAGACACCAGCCAGGCCCCAACAGGGCCGGGCGCCCCATGATTTCCGGAATCCATCAGGGGGCCTCGGTGGATTTTTATTCAAATTTTCCAGTTCGGCCTTCTTGCATGCCCAAAAACAACCCAAACCAGCAGGAGGACATGTGTGCAACCATCGCAAGTGCAAGCGTATGGCGGTCGACAACTTTGGCCTCACCACACCCACTCCCTCGGCCAGCGCCATCAGGAAGTACGCATCCAGCCCCGTGCTGCTGGGCTTACCTGCCCAGCCCTGCCTGGCAGGAGTGATGCAGGATAGTTCGCCGCCGGCTGTTGATCGGAGGCATTTGGCGGCAGTGATGCAGAATTTCGGGGGGAGCCACTGAAAACGGCCTCGCCAATTCCGGTCGCGCCATGGAGCAGATTGCTTCGGGGGCGTATTTTTTTACCATTTTTCAGTCCAGATTGTCCTGGTATAGGCGTTCTGGGCCTTGAGCTCGCCGCGCGGCAGGTTGCTAGGTGCGTGCTGGGGGATGTCCCGACCGTCTCGGGACGCCCCCCAGCACGCATCCGGCAGACCGCCCGTCGACAGCACATCACCGACAACCAATTGGAGAAGCACATGAGTTCCTCAGCCCCGACTCCGCAGCACCAGCCCGGCCCTCCCCCGCTCCTGACGGTGCGCACCACCCTCGTCCTCTTGGCGGCCGCCTTCATCGGCCTGGTCGCCGGCGGCCTGACCTTCCTCGGCGGCGGGCCCGCAGCCAGCGCGGTGCTGGCCGGGCTGGCCGCCTCCGGGGTCAGCGTCCCGGCGCTGCACAAGCTGATCGGCTGAGCCCCAAAGAGGCGGGAGAAAGGGAAGGATAATGATCATTCACTTCCCTTCCGGTCCAGGCTCGGGTAGCGCCGACGAGGTGTCCCCGAGCCTGGAGGGCTTGGCTCAGCCCTCGTCGCGCCACCGGAGGTAGTCGGCGACGACGTCGGCGAGAGCGGTGTCGCCGTCGGCATCGCCGACGCCGATCCGGGCGAACTGAACCGCAGTCCACTCCATCTGCAGGTCTCGGTCGCGCAGGAACTCCACGACGCCGAAGACGTCCTCGGACACCTTGGCGAAGACCCAGGAGTCGTCGTCCCGCACGGCGCGGTGGCGGGCCTCGGCGGCTGTGGACACCGTGGCGATCGCGTCGGTCCAGCCGTGCGGGTCGGGGAAGTCTGGGTACTGGTCGCCGTGGTCGGTGTGGATGTAGTCGTGGATCTCGGCGGGGGTCATCCGCTCATACTGGGGCTGCTCGTATCGGGGCATACCAGTGTTCTACACCCGCCCGGATGGGCCCTGAAGGACCGCATTCCCCTCGACGCAGCGCTGGCGGCTGGTCCGTCCACCCAGCCGGTCGACAGCCCGGAACGGCGGGCGCCCTCACCTGCGTGGGCCCCGCTCGGACGAACGGGGCCCACGCAGGTGAGGGAGGCTCAGTAGGGCTCCCACGCACCCTTGTCGGGGCTCCAGGCGACCTTCTCGAAGCAGCCGTCGCCGGTATTGTCGAACGCGCTTCCACCGCAGTGGGCGATGAGCCGGGGGACCCCGTGCTCTACGAAGACGTTCTTGTCCTCGCGCACCGGCTTGCCGCAGTGGGGACAGGGTGCGGCCGGGTCGGGCTGCTGCTCGGTGAGCAGCCGCTGTACGTCTGTGTGATCCATGGTGCCTCCGAAAGAGTGCCGTCCCGCCCCGGGCCGGCGGCCGCCCGCTCCACGCCTCGGAGCGCGCCAATGGCGATGATCCCACCGTGTGGCGGGGCGTCAAAAGCCTGGCGCCAGACAGATGACGAGGAGCCAGAGCAAGCGCCTACGAGAGCGCCTCCCCGAGGCGGCTCAGGGCCTTGAGGCGCTCGGCGAGGGAGGCGTGCGCGTAGACCTTCATGGTCACGCCGACGTCGCTGTGGCCGGCGATCTCCCGGACGATGTGCGGGGGCACGCCGAGGTCTAGCAGCAGGGTGATGCAGGTGTGCCGGAGGTCGTGGAAGCGGAGGTCGTCCAGGCCGAGGCGCCCGCGGACCGCGTGCCAGCTGCGGCGCAGGTTGTCCGGCTCGTACGGGGTGCCGATCCGGGAGGGGAAGACGAGGTCGTTCTCCTGCCAGTCCATTCCGGCGGCGGCCCGCTCGACAGCCTGACGCTCCCGGTGGTCCACCAGGGCGGCGAGGACCGGCGCGGGCAGCGGCAGGGTGCGCTCGGAGGACAGCGTCTTGGGCAGGACGAGCCGCAGCTCACCGTCGACGCGCTGGAGGTTGGTGCTCACCGTGAGGGTGCCGCGCTCCAGGTCGATGGAGCTCCAGCGAAGGCCGAGCAGCTCGCCCCGGCGCATGCCGAGCATCAGCGCGAGCACGTAGAGGGTGTGCAGGCGGTGGC
Source organism: Kitasatospora sp. NPDC059648 (assembly GCF_042734825.1). Taxonomy (NCBI): domain Bacteria; kingdom Bacillati; phylum Actinomycetota; class Actinomycetes; order Kitasatosporales; family Streptomycetaceae; genus Kitasatospora; species Kitasatospora sp. NPDC059648. Next base: position 75,472 of record NZ_JBHWDU010000018.1, read on the forward strand.
CGCTCAGCTCCTTGAGCACGAGCTTGGCCTGAGTGGTGGTCAGGCCCTTGCCGATCCGGTAGTCGGGCGCGGGGACCTTCACGAGCTTGGCCACGTTCTTGTGGATCAGCTCCTCTCGGACGGCGTGCTCCAGGGCGTTGCGGAGCACGGCGTGCACGGACTGAATCATCCGCGCGGACAGCAGCCGCTTGCAGCACTCGCCTGCGGCACAGCAGATCGGCTTGGGCCGCTGCGCGTCCCAGCCGCCCTTGCAGCACTGGCACTCGGCGCGCACCCGGTTCAGCCAGACCCGGACCTCCTGGGCCCGCAGGTCGCGCAGCCGCTTGGTACCGAGGCCGGGTATGAGATGGACGCGGACCACGCTCTCGTAGCCCTGGTAGGTCTTGGGCCGACGGTTGGGCAGGACCTCCTCGGCAAGCCAGTAGTTGAGGTACTGACCGACGTTGGAGTCGGTGTCGGGCAGCGGAATGCCGTTGATGGCGTCGGCCTGCAGCTCGACGAGGGCGTTGTGGACCTCGTCCCAGGTCTTGCCGTAGATGGAGACCCGCTTGCGGAGGCCGGAGGTGGTGATCACGTACGCACGGCCGTGGTAGCGGCCGTCCTTGCGCAGGGTGATGCTGCCCGCGCCGTTGGGGTTGCGCTTGGCCATCAGGCCGCCACCTCCGCGAGCTCGGCGACGAACATACGGACGGCGGCGGCCGGGACGCGGCGGGAGCGGCCGATGGTGACCGAGGGAAGGCGGCGGGTGCGGATGAGGTCGTAGACGGTGGAGCGGCCGAGCTGGAGCTGGGCCATGACGTCCGGGATGGTGAGCAGGAGCTGCTCGTGAGGGGCCATAGGGTCGGCCGCCCCGGCCGGAGCGGCGACAGGTGCGGAGACGAGGACCGGACCGCCGAGCGAGCCGGCGGCTTCGGCGGAGGTGAGCGACGGCGGCGCCGGGACCTTCGGCGTAGCAACGATCGAGAGTGCCATGCTAGGGACAGGACCCTTCAGTTGGCGGGCGCGCGAGCGCCCAGGTGCGGAGGGATCTGGCCCGGCAGGGGCGAAGGTTTGGCGACTGGACGCCTCTGCCGGGAACAGAAGAGAAGTCCCGACCGGCCTCGGTGCGGGGCGGCGGGTGACTGGGAAGAAGCTGTCGGCCCGCAGGCGGCACCGGGACGTGGTCACCGGCGACAGCGTGGATGGACCGTCAGATCGGTCTGTGGGCCGCGCTTGCGGCGGGCATGGCAGGTACGGCGAGGCGGCCGAGAATGACCTCGGCCCGCGCGGGGCCAGTGGCAGTCTGGCCGACGGCATGGCGACGCGTGGACAGCACGCGGTTCCTTCCCCGGTGGTTGGTGGGCGGCAACCCAGCACCGTGGTTGATCGTCGTGGATGGGCGTTTCACGCGGTTGGTAGCCGCAGTGGGGTGTGACAGTAGCTCTGGATTCCGGCCGCACCAAATGGCACGGCAACGGCCGAGGGGCGCTCGGGCGGTCGGCCCGGAACGGGCTGGTTACTGGGCGGTCTCCGAGGACTCCAGGTAGGCGAATTCATCAGGCAGCGCGGGGGGCACGACCTCCAGTTCGCGCATGCGAGCACGCCAGTTGCGGAGCGACTGGATGTCTCGCGCGTGAATCCTGTCGAGCTCGGCGACCATGTCGAGGAACTTCGCCCGGTGCTCGGGATCTCTGGCCAGGGCCGCCTCGCGGCGCTTCTCCTCGCCCAGCTCGCGGCTGAGCATCGCGACCGAGACGAGGATGCCGTGTTCGCGGAACATGTTGAGCACGGTCTGCGTGGGCGCCTTCATCGCCTCCTCCCGCGACTCACCAGTCACCCAGGCCACCGCGTCCCACATCGACACTTCCCGCCCCGGCAGCACCTCGATGGTGGGCGCGGTGCCGAGGGGGAAGAGCATGGTGATCGGGGGCACTCCGAGGACCTCCGCAAGGACGAGGAGCTCGGCAACATCGACACTCGCCCGCCGGCCGCTCTCGAGGTTGGCGATCACGGTGCGCGGGATCGGGTACCCGAGCGCGGCGCAAGCGTCGGTGACGTCCTGGGCGCTCAGGCCGAGCTCCTTGCGCCGAGCCCGAAGAGCATCGGCAACGCGGGCTGTCACCTTGGACGGCCAGTCGGTCTGTGTCATGGATGCAAAATTATCTCCGATTGTGTGTCGCCGCAAGTCCGTGGTAGGGATTGGGGCACCGATTTCCCGACCTGCCGGACGAGGTGAGCCCATGAGTACACAGGAAGACCGGCCTGCTGTGTTGCAAGCCGAAGCCGAGCTCCCCAGACCTTCGCGCGGTGGCGCCTTCCGTCGCGCCGGCGCGTAGGCCGAGCGAGCTCGCGCCCAAGCGCTGCCGGGAGATCGTGTCGAGCAGCCTCGCGACACCGGGCGGACCGCCCTGTCTGCCGTGAGCGGATGGGGCCACTTCGCGTTGGATCTTCGAGGGGGCTCGACATAGTGTCGAGCTCGCGCCGCCAAGCGGACGGTCGCTTCAACGCCCTCTGCACGGCTGGCAGTTGACCATACCTACCGGCTCCATCGAAGGGGCCGCCCACCTACACCGAGGCCCTCGGTGCTACCAACACCGAGGGCCTCCACGGATCCCCTAACCGCCCATCCACGACGATCGACCGCGGTGACCGGATTGCCGTCCGAAATGTCACCGGGGAAGGAATCTCCGTGCCCAAGCGTACGACGCCGCGTGCCGCCAGCGCACGCCTTGTCTCGCACGCCTCCTCCCCGAAGGCGGGGTGGTAGGCCATGGCGCGCATCCGCACCATCAAGCCCGAGTACCCCGTCTCGGAGGACCTCGCCTCGGTCTCCCTGACCGCCGAGCGCACGTTCGTCTGCCTGCTCACCCAGGCCGATGACGAGGGGCGCCAGCGCGACAACGCGGCCGTCCTCAACGGCGCCCTGTGGTCGCTGCGGCCCGAGCACACGGCGCTCGACACCGAGGACGAGCTTCGCCAGCTCGCCGAGACCGGCCTGATCTGCCGGTACACCGGCTGCGACGGGCGCCAGTACCTGCACATCGCCAAGTGGCACGAGCACCAGAAGATCTCCCACCCCACTCCCTCGCGCCTGCCCTCCTGCCCCGTCCACGAGCCCGCGGGCTGGTGCGGCAAGTGCAAGGCCAAGGGCCAGGGCTGCGCGCGCCCGGCTCCGGAGAACTTCCGGAGCCTTCCGGAACCGCTCGCGCCCCTCGCGGAGACCCTCCCCGCCCAGCGGCCCTTCTCGGCCGACTCCGAGTCCACCCCCGCAGCAGCCCTGCCGGCGCCAGCTGCGGCAGCTCCGAGCGAAAGTGCAGGTCAGACCGCTTCTCCGGAGTCTCTCCGGAGGGCTCCGGAGAACGTCGTGCCTGGACCATGGACCTTGGACCATGGATCTACCCCTAAAGGGGGCGGCTTCGCCGCGCCCACCCCGGCACCCTCGTCGGCAGCACCTGACCGGGACGGCCCGGTCCTGGTCGCCGCGCCCGCCGGCAAGCAGTCGGTGAACGCGGGCGACCTGGTGGCCGAGTACGTCGCCGGCTGCCCGAAGTTGGTCCCGGCCAAGGTGCGGGGGCACCTCGGCAAGGTCATCAAGGACATGCTCGACGGCGGTACCAGCGACGACGACATCCGTGCCGGGCTGCGGCTGTACGCGGCGAAGCCGATGAGCCCGAGCGTGCTGCCGAGCATGGTCCACGAGGCGATCAACGCCCAGCCCACCGGGGCATCCCGCGCCGGGCAGAGCGCCGCCCGGTCCCCGTACCGCCCCTTCGCCAACCCGGCCGACGCCCGCGACTACTACGAGGGGGACCTGTGACCAGCCTGCCCAACCCCCGCCGCACGGACGAGCGTCGCGAGCCGCAGCCGGCCTCCGGCGCCGTCCTGCGCCTGGAGCGGATGCTGGCCGCCAAGGGCATCGACCCCGACCGGCCGCTGCCCGACACCGACCAGCCCTCGACGGCGCTGGAGCTCGCCGACCGCCGCATCCCGCCGCGCTACCGCCTCGCCGAAGCCGACCACCCGGAGGTCACCACCTGGGTCCAGCAGGTCACCCTGGCCTGCCGTCCCGGCCCCGGCGGCACCCCGGGGATTGCCCAGGGGCCCTCGCTCCTGATCGCCGGCACCACCGGCTCGGGCAAGACCCACCAGGCGTACGGGGCGATCCGCAGCCTGCTCAAGGCCGGTGTGCGCCTGCGCTGGACCAAGCTCACCGCCACCGAGCTGCACGCCTCCCAGCGGCCCCGCCAGGGCACCGACACCGAGCGGGAGATGCGCGACCTGATGACCAGCCCGCTGCTGGTCCTCGACGACCTCGGCGCCGCCAAGGCGTCCGAGTGGACCGAGGAGCTCACGTTGCGGCTGGTCGATCACCGTTACGAGCACCTGCTCCCGACGATCTTCACCACCAACCTGGCGCCCGGCGACATCAAGAACGCCCTCGGCGACCGCACCGCCTCACGCCTCGCCGAGATGTGCGAACGCGCCATTCTCACCGGCACTGACCGCCGCAGGCTACGCGCCGCCTGACCGGCGTCGGCGCCCAGCGCACCCCGGCCGGTGCGCCGGTGCGCTGGCCTCCCCGAACTTCACCCCACCATCGCCTCGCCGCTTTGCCACGCCCGCCTGCGGCGAGGCCACCCCTGGAGCACCGCTCTTGACCACCATCGCGATACCCCCTGCCCGCACCCCGTCCGCCCGGGTCACCCTCTGGGACCGCCTCGCCGTCGCCCTGCTCGGCGTCCTCGGTTTCGTCCTGTCCTACGACGCCCTGCGGCAGATGGCTGGCGCGACCCACGTGCGCGGCCCGCTCACCTACCTGTTCCCGATCATCATCGACGGCTTCATCGCCTACGGCGTCCGAGCCCTGCTCGTCCTGCGCGACGCCCGCTGGCCCGCCCGCGCCTACGCCTGGATGCTCTTCGCCGGAGCGACCGCCACCAGCGTCTGGGCCAACGCCCTGCACGCCGTGCGCCTCAACCAACTGCCCACCACCAGCAGCGGGCTGAGGCTCACCGACACCGTCGTCGGCGCCCTGTCCACCCTCGCCCCGCTCGCCCTCGGCGGCGCCGTCCACCTCTACATCCTCATCGCCCGCCACGGCCACGACACCGCGACCGTGCCCGCCGAGCAGAACCCCCCTCCGCACACCGAGACTTCTGCCGACCCGGTGACCGCCAACCCTGAACCGGAGCTCCGGCCGGAACGAGCGGAGGACCGCAGCGACGAGAACGCGCTCCTGACGCTCATGTCCGCCGCCGGACTTCTGCCCGCAGAGTGGCGCGACGCGCTGCCCGATCCCGAACCGGCAGAAGCCGACGACCAACCGGCCGATGACCCGGGCCCCCAGGCCGAAGCCGCCGGGGCGGAGAACAAGCCGATCGGGCGTCCGCCGGGCGCGCCGATGGAACGGCTGCTGGAGGTGGGCCGCGCGGCGGTCGCCGCCGAGGGCCGTCTCACCCGCGCGATCGTCGAACAGGCCGTCCGCAACGCCGGCCTTCCGCTCGGCAGTACCCGCCTCACCGAGCTGATGCGAAAGCTCCGCGAGGAGCAAGCCGACGAACAGAACCCTCCGCACCCCGAGGCCGACTGACCAGCCCTGGTGTCCGGCTGGCCGGCCCGGTCGGTCAGCCGGACACCGACTTCTGCCGACCCACCGCCGCACTCGGCAGAAGGCCACCGCCGCCGGGTCACTGCACCCGGCCGGACTCGACTCGCACCGCGGACACCAGTCCCATGTGGCGTTCGGTCCCGAGAAGGCCGCGCCTGACACGTCGCCCATACCTGCGAATTCCGGCATGGCCAAACCGGCAACCGCCCGGACACTGCCCACCCACACACCCACCAGCCCGAATCGCTAGCCGCCACCGAGGAACGACACGCGTGAACGCCGTCCGACGAACCCTGCACAGCCTGCTCGGGAAGCCTGTAAGCTCCCAGGACCGCAACGGAGTTGACCACCTCCCTGCCCCTGGCGGAGCAAGCGAGTGCGTGCGAGGCCCCTACGGGGCCACGCACGCGGACGCCCCCGCCCAGGAGGGCGTGGACGAGCCGGAGCTGCCGAGGGCGGCAGCACCGAACCTTCACCGCGAGGGCGCGGCGAAGAAGGAGAAGCCCACCAACACGCCGCCCGAGCCCATCGCCGACGTGCTGACGCCCCTCGTCGCCAGCCCTTCCGCGAGCGCCGCCAGCCGCGCACAGCGCGCCCCGAAGCGCCGCCGCCGTGACCCCGAGAACCCCCTGACGAAGAAGGTCGGCTTCCGCTGCACCGAAGACCAGAAGACGCGCATCAAACAGCTGGCCGCCGCAGCCGAACTGAACGTGGCCGACTACCTGGAGCGCAAAGCGCTGGCCGATGACCACGCCGGCATCGCTACCCGCGACGAGCAGTTGGAGCGGGCCATCGTGGCACTCGACGCGGCACGCGGCCAGCTGGCACCTGTCGGCAACAACGCCAACCAGATCGCCTACCAGCTCAACATCGGCGTCGGCATAGAGCCGGGTCCTGCGGGGGCCGTCCTCGACAGGGCCCTGGCCCTGGTCGCCGAGGTCCGCGCGGCCGTCGCGGAGGTCGACGCGTCGGCGATGCGCCTGGCGAAGGCGAAGCGCCGGTGATCAGCAAGCCCCTGCGCGGGTCCAAGACACTCGGCGCGCTCAAGTACCTCTTCGGCCCCGGCAAGGCCAACGAACACACCGACCCGCACATCGTCGCCTCCTGGGACGGCTTCACCCCCAACCCTGGCCGCGACCCCGGCGACCCCGGCGCCATCCTCGTCCAACTGCGCGACGCGCTCGACCTGCACATCGTCCGCTACGGCAAGCCGGTCACCAAGCACGTCTACCACCGCCCGGTGCGCGCCGACCCGACCGACCGCATCCTCAGCGACGAGGAGTGGGGCACCATCGCCCGCCGGATCGTGGCTGCCGCCGGCATCGCACCGGACGGCGACCCGAACGGCTGCCGCTGGATCGCCGTGCGCCACGCCGACGACCACATCCACATCCTCGCCACCACCGTGCGCGCCGACCTCACACAGGCCCGCCTGCGCGGTGACCAGTACCGCGTCGAGGACGAACTCACAGAGATCGAACGCGAGTACAAGCTCAAGGACCTCTCCGACACCCGCACCCGCGAGTACCGGGATGCGATCCCCAAGCGCGCCAAGGGCAAGGAGCTGCACAAGGCCCAGCGCCTCGGCCGGGAGGGCACCGACCGCGACCGCCTGCGAACCGCCGTACGCCAGGCCCTCGCCGGAGCCGCCGACGAGGAGGAGTTCACCGCCCGGCTCGCCGCGAAGGGCGTGCTCCTCGCCGTGCGCCGCGCGCCCTCCGGCGACGTGACCGGCTACAAGTTCGCCCTCCCCACCGGCGACGAGAGCGGACCGATCTGGTTCTCCGGCAGCAAGCTCGCCTCCGACCTCACCCAGCCGAAGATCCAGGCACGCTTCGCCCTCGGCGTCGACGAACCCGCCTTCCCCACGCCCGCCCCCCGCACCTGGCCCGCTGACGGCCGCCACCAGGCCAGCACCACCATCGAACGCGCCTACCCGGCCTTCGACAACGACCAGGACGCCGCGCGCGCGGAGGCGGTGATCCGTGGCGGCCTCGAAGTCCTCGACACGCTCGCCGCCACCAGCCCGACCCTCAGCAGGAAGGAACTCCACCAGGCCGCGCGAGCCCTGGAGTACACCCGCACCGCTCACACCCGCGCAGCCGGCGCCGACCTGCGCGCGATGCGGTCCACCGCCCGAGAACTCCTCCACGCCGGACCCGCCACCGGCCGGGGCGAGGACGGCACGGCCGCCGCCACGGTCCTGACCAGCCTCGTCCTGCTCGCCGTCGTGATCGCCAAGTGGCACGCCGCCCAAGGCCACCGGCACCAGGCCGACGCCGCCCGCACGGCGGCGGACCACCTTCGCGCCGCCTACACCCGGCACGCGGCCCAGCCGATCGCCCACCTCACCCTCGAAGGCCGACTCCTCCCGAAGCCCGACCACGACCGGCAGGCCGACGCCGTCCGCCGCACCCTGCCCTCCGACCAGGCCACCCGGCTCCTCGCCGAGGAGAACTGGGCAGCCCTCGCCGCCACCCTCGCCCAGGCCGAAGCCGCCGGCCACAACCCGACCACCCTCCTCACCAACGCCGCCGGGCGCCGCGAACTCGCCACCGCCGACTCACCCGCCGCCGTCCTCACCTGGCGCATCCGCCGCGACGCCAACCTCCCCACCCCCGCACCGGCCGCAACCCCCGACGAACTGCGCACCAGGGCAGCCCGGGCCCGCACGACCAGCCGCACCACCGGCACACCCGCCACCACGGTCATCACACCGCCGGCGCCGGTCACACCCGACCAGGTGCGCCGGACGCGCTGACCAACCTAGGTGGGCGGGTACGGAGCCCCCGCACCCGCCCACCAGCCCCCCACCCACCAATCCCACCCAGCACGGACGCCACCCATCAGCCGCCGCCGAAGGCAGGACCCAGCCAACGAACCAGACCGCCGGGACTTCCCGAGGAAACCCGGCGGCCGGAGCGCCACAACTACCCTGCAGCAAGGCGACGGTGTCGATTCGAAGTCCTTCGCGCTGGGAGGGATCCATTCCGGCAGCGCACGTCGTATGGTCCCTTGCTGCCCCGCCGCCGACCCGAAGGGACCGCATGACCGACTACGACCACGACTTCTACAACCCTGCCCCCGAACCCGCGCGTGCCATCATCCGCGCCGTCCCACACCCCGCCGAGCTCAACCCCCGCGGCATCACCATCACCTGCACCGGCTGCGGCGCCCGCCGCGATTGGCTCCTCCTCGCCGTCCGCGACCAGATCTTCGTCCGCTGCCGCTGCGCCCACGAATGGCCCGAGCCCGACCTCACCCGGGCCGACTTCGACCGGCACTACGTCGAACCCGAGCATGAATGGGACGACTTCGACACCGCCATGAGAGCCCTCGCCTTCGACGGACTCCTCGCCGGAACGACCTGGAACCTGGACTGACGTCCACGCCGCACCCGCCGCTGTTCATGTTCCACGCTTGTCGCGTGACGCCCAGACGAGCGAGGACAGCGGGGCATACGGGCGGGCGCTTCGACTACCGGCGGAGGTCGACCTGGATGACGGCGTGGCGGCCGTTGGTACGCCACGGCGTCCCGGCGCTGTCGAGCTGAGCGACGACCGCAGCGTCGACCCCGACGATCACGTCCGACTTCAGCGTCCGCAGCGCCGTGACAGCTGAGGAGAAGTGGCTGGCCACCTCGGTGAACGCAGTGGTAGACGGCCACAGCTGATCGCCCACCAGCCGACGGTAGTTGAGGTCACCCTTGAGGATCGTCATCGCGGCGCCGACGAACTCGGACCGGAGGTCGGCAGGCATGACGTGGAACGGCAGCGGCGCGCAGAAGAACGGGTGCGTGCGGATCACGAGCGCGCCGCTGTCCATCGCCCGCCACAGCCGTTCGCCGATCGTCCCGGCAGCCGCCGTGGTCGCGGTGCGCAGGCGCTGGACGGTGGCGAGGACATCGGCCATCGTCGCGTCCGACACGTAGTACGGCTGCGGCTTCACGTACACGACGACCTGCGCCGCCAGGCCGGAAGCCAGGAGATGGTCGACCAGCACCAGGTCCGGCAGGAGCTCCCGGCCGGCGTTGTCCGCGACGAGGCAGACACGCCCGCCTTCGGCACGCTCCAGCTCGGCCCAGAGCGACCCGCTGTCGTCGGCCACCAGGTCGGACGCGATCGCCCCTCCGGCCTCCGCCGTGATCCGGAAGCTCAGGTCGGCGCGGTTGCCCCAGAGCGCCGAGGAGAGAAGCGCGGCGGCTCGCTTGTCGGTGAAATCCGAGGGCAGGTCGCCGAGGGCCGCCAGCTCGGCGTCGACGGCCGGGCCGGCGAGTTCGGCGTCCTTGAACGGAGCGAACGGGTCGATACCCTGCCAAGCCCCTGGCCGGAAGTAGCCGGTGGCTTCGAGCAGCCTGCGGTAGAAGTAGCTCTCGGCCCACAGGAACGGCGCCTCGCCCCACGGCCGTCCGAACAGGCCCTCACCCCACTCCAGCCACTGCTGATGATCGTGGGCACTGATGCTGAGCGGCTGCAGCACCCCGTCGATGCTCTCGGCGAGGAGCTCCTCGATCGCGGCTCGCTCGCTCGGCCCGTACGGCAGTGCATCGAGCACCTGCTGGACGAGCTTCGGGTGCCGCTCATGGAAGACATCCCGGGCGAACGAGCCGGGGGTGCCGCTGCGGATCACGGGTGCAGTCATCACGGTCGGGCTCGTCTCTCTGATCGACATCTCAGCTGACAGCTGTCCAGCCCCATGGGCGTGGACCGTTCTGCCCCTGCAGGCAGGAGAGACGGTAGTGAGCTTCCGCCCGGTGCCGAGCCGGATCAGCCGCCGCGTGCTGGAGAGCGAAGCAGGTGACCCGGAGCTCACGGATACTCCGCAGCACCGGGTAGCCGGCCCAAGTCATCACGTCGGCACCGTACGCCTCGCAGAAGGCGGTGTACTCGCTGTCCGAAACGGTGCCGAAGGTGCCGAAGCCGACGGCGGTAGCCGTCAGGTCCCACTCGGGAGGCCCCAGGGAGGTTCGTTCGAAGTCGAGCAGGTAGGTGGTGGTCGGTGTGACCGCCACGTTGCCGCCCCACGCATCACCGTGAATGACGCTCGCAGGCAGGCCTGGTGGGAGGCTCAGCCACGCCGCCTGGAGCTCTGCCAAGCGGTCACGCAGCCACTGCCGCTGCGTGTTGTCGATGGTGGCGGCCCCGTCGATCCTGACGGCCAGCCGAACGAACGGGTCAAGCTGACCCAACGGGAAGTCAGGAACGGCAAGTTCGTGGACACGCCGCAGGAGCGGCGCGATGTCGGCAGCGGTTCCTGGCCGGTGCGGGGGCAGCTCGTGCCAGAAGGTCACGGGGTTGTCGTCGACATCCACCGGCGCCCTCAGGTGCTCGAGCGGGCGAACCGCAGGAACCCCGCAGTCGCGCAGCCAGCGTGCGACCGCCAGTTCGCGCCCGGCGGCAGCCGACTGCCCCGGTCGGCTGATGCGAGCCACGATCCCCAGCGGCAAACGCCACAGCGCGTTCTCCCCGATCCGAATCGGTTCGGCTCCCGCTGCGGACAGGCCGACCGTCGCACACGCCTTGAGCAGTAGGGAGTGGGAGTCCTCGTTGTCGCTCACGCTGCCACCGTAGCGGCGATCTGTTCCCGCAGGTCCCGGATGTCGCCGAGGTTACGGTGGCGATGGGTGACCCGACCGAGTTCAGCCAGCTCGTGGTTGGCACGCAACGAGCGGAGGTCGCCGACTTCCGCGAGGGCGCTGCGGCCCTCGGCCAACGCCTGCTCGGGGTCACCGGTAGCCATCTGGAGTGTGGCGAGCTTGGTGCGGGAGAAGGCGCGGGATCTGGCGAAGCCGTCGCCGTGGCCGTCGACCGCGGCCTGGAGTCGCCGAAGGGCTTCCTGGGGCGGGTGGCCGGCGAGGGCGAGGTCGAACAGCGCGTGTCCGGTGTCGCCGTGGTGCTGGGCGCCGTCGTAATACGCCATCCATGGTCCCTCGGCGGCCGGGGTGATCGAGGTGAATGAGTCGTCGGACGCGCCGATCGCGGCCAGGGTCTGCTGGGCTCGCCCCATCTTCGCCAGGGCCCGCGCACGGGCGTTGTGGAGCATGGACTGTTCGGCGGGGGAGAGTCGGTCGGCGCGGGCCAGGCCGAGCTCGGCGAAGGTGAGACCGGCGTCGGGATCTCCAAGCCAGATGGCTTGGCGGGAGCGGAGGTTGTACGAGATGGCGCGTAGCGGCCAGTTGTCCACTTCCTCGGCGCACGACGTGGCGAAGGCGAAGAGCCGTTGGGCGTCTTCGTGGGCGAAGGCGTCGAAGGCCGATGCGCCGACCACGGTCGCCAGACGGCTGACGGCTCCGAAGAGTTCGGCCCGCAGCGGAGTGGGGCAGCGACTGTTCAGGAGACCGGCGGCCCAGCGCAGTTGGGCGAGCGCCGTGTCACGGACGACGCCAGCCCCGCCGTAGAGGTTGTCCCAGCTGCGCAGTGTGGTCGCTGCAGTGCGGATTTGCTCGACATCGGCGGGCCGAATCACTGCGGGTACTGCGGTGGCCGGGGTGGAGGTCAGGAACTGGGCCAGAGGGCCAGCAGCGAGAGCTGCACTCGTCACGGCAAGGAAGCTGCGTCGTTCCACGGGGTCGGACTCATTCCACTCGGAGGCTGGCGGTGGCACTTCCAGCGTGCCCCCGAGCACCTCCCTTCGGGGAGGCTTGACGGCCCCGTTGCGCCGTTTGTCCATTACCCCTGAGCGGTTGTCCAATTCAGCCGCGGCCAGCACGACGCTTCGCGCGAGCACTCCGCCGGTGTCCAAGACCGTGTCTAACGCCTGGGCGTGGTGGAGCTTGCAGGGCCGCTCCGCCCGCTCGATCTTGCTGATCAGGTCCCCACTCAAGTGGACCAACTGCCCGAGCTTGTCCTGGCTCAGCCCTCTGAGCTTCCGCCAGTACTGAAGTTCCGCGCCGAACCAGTGGGCCGCGGAACGAGTGGGGTCCAGAGGCTTGAGCGGTCGCGGCATGTGATCCCCCAGGGCGTCTCTTGTGGACAGCGGTCGCTGTCGGATTGCCGGTACTGGTCGGGCGGCTCACCGGCAGGGCTGAATGTTTCCGAGCGCTCAGCGCCCATTACACACCGCTACGGGTCTGACGTGCAGGTGTTCGCCACATCAGCGCGCGACGAAGGCACATACCTGCCCGCCGTAGCCGGACCGACGGAAGAGGAGATCGCCATGCAGCGAGTCAGCACGACCGTGCAGAACAGCAGCATCACCATCGAGACCGGGCGTCCGCTCCCCACCGACCTCGTCCTGCTGGAGCGCAAGGGACTCGGCCACCCCGACACCCTCGCCGACCACTTGGCCGAGGAGCTCTCCCGCGCGTACAGCCGCTACACGCTCGACCGCTTCGGCGCCGTGCTCCACCACAACTTCGACAAGCTCGCCCTGCTCGGCGGCTCCTGCGAAGTCCGTTACGGCGCCGGCCGGATGACGGCTCCGGTGAGGGTGCTGGTCAACGGTCGGGCCGCGTACGCCTGCGGCGGCGAGGACATCCCGGTACGGGAGCTGGTCGAGCAGGCCGTCATGGCCTTCTTCCACGACCGGCTGCCCGAGCTCGCCGGTCACCTCGACCTGGTCTTCAACATCACCAGCAACCCCAGCCCCGGCGCGGTGGTCACCGACGAGAGCGGCACCGACCGCTCGCGCTGGTTCGCCCCCCGCTCGGTGGACGACCTGCGCGAGCGCCACACCCTGCTCGCCAACGACACCTCGCTCGGCACCGGCTGGGCCCCGATGGCCCCGTTCGAGCAGTTCGCCCACGCGCTCGTCAACCACCTCTCCGGCGTCAGCGAGTTCACCCTGGCGAACCCCTGGTGCGGCTCCGACGTGAAGCTGATGGGGCACTTCGACGGCGCCAAGGCCGAGGCCATCCTGTGCGTCCCGCAGAAGTCCGAGCACGTGCCCGACCGGGCCGCATACCTCGCCAACAAGGAGGAGGTCCTGGCCGAGTGCGCCCGGTTCGCCGAGCAGCACCTCCCCGGCGTCGAGATCACCTTCCTCCTCAACGCCCGCGACGTCCCCGAGAAGGACGAGCTCTACCTGACCTACACCGGCAGCTCCATCGAGTCCGGCGACGAAGGCGTCGTCGGCCGCGGAAACCGGGTCAACGGCCTGATCACCCCGCTGCGCCCGATGAACCTGGAAGGCGCCAGCGGCAAGAACCCCGTCTACCACGTCGGGAAGCTCTACAACCTGGCGGCCACCCGGCTCGCCCAGCGCCTGTACGACGAGACCGGGAGCTACGCCGAGGTGCACCTGGTCAGCGCGACCGGCCAGCGGCTCGACCAGCCCTGGAAGGTCTTGGTCCGGCTCGCGGCCGAGGACCCGGAGATCGAGAAGGTACAGGCCCAGGTCGCCCTGGCCCTCGGGGGCTTCCCGGAGCTCACCGCCGAGCTGGTCCACCACGGCGTCCGGCTCAGCTGATGCACACCGGATCGCCCACGCTCCTGCCCCCGCGCAGCGCTTGGCAGCGGCTCCGGGAGCACTACGGTCCGGGGGTGCACGGGTGGCTGGCCCGCGCCCCTGAGGTCTTCAACGAAGCCGCACGCCGCTGGCAGTTGACCCTCGACAGCTACCACGACGCCGGCCACGCTTCCCTGTTGATGGTGGCGCGCGAGCGAACCAGCGGGCGCGAGGTCCTGTTGAAGGCATGGCCCGACCACAGCCGCTACCGCAACGAGATGATCGCGCTGGGGATCTGGGCGGCCGGGCCGGCCGTCAGGGTGCTCGAGCACGCGGACGACCTCGGCGTCGCCTCCCTGGAGATGGTGGCAGCCGTACCCGGCGGTTCCGTCGGACCGGAGATGCACGAGTACGAGGCGGTGGCCACCGCTCTGCGGCAACTACATCGCCTCGGCCGGGGCGCGAACACTGCCGCCGCAGCACTTCCCAGCCTCCACGACTTCCTCGAATGCGAGTTGGTCCCGCGAGTGCACCGACGCCTGGCGGCACAACGCCCCCAGTTGGAGGTTGACTGGGCGAGGCTCGGCGAGCGCTTGGTCACCGGACTGCACCCGGACGCGGCACGGGCATCGGTCCTTCACGCGGACGTCTACCGCGAGAACGTCCTCTTCGACGACCGCCAGGCGCCGGTCCTGGCGGACCCCCTGCCGATGGTCGGCGACGAGGTCTTCGACTGGGCGTTCTGGACCGTCTACTACAACCTCGGCGCCGACACGCGGGACCGCTTCGAGATCGCCGTCACCACCGCCGGCCTCGATCCGCGGCGGCTACGGCACTGGAGCCTCGCACTTTGCGTGGACGGGCTCCTCTACTACCGCGAGGTGGGAGACCACCGCGCCTCTGTGATGGAGCGGGTGATCGCAGGGCTCGCCGGCGACCTCGATCTCACTGCGGTACTGGAGAAGGGCCGCCAGACGTGACCACCTACCTCCTGCGCCATTCCAGCACCCACTACAGCGCGGCTCACCGGGTCAACGGCGACCCGACTGTCGATCTTCCACTGGATCCGGCGGGACGCGCCGCCTGCCGGACCGGTAGCAGCGTGCTCGCTGCCGTTCAACCGAAGATCTGGCTCACCTCGGCGTTCGCCCGGACGGGTGAGACGGCCCGGCTGCTGATGGGCGATGCCGATCAGCCCGTCAGGGTCGAGCCCGCCCTGAACGAAGTCGACTACGGGCAGTTCGAAGGCGGCCTCTTCACGGAGTACGCGCGCTGGCTCGTCGCCGCCGGACCATGGGAGAACCCGCCCGGGGCCGGCGAGTCCCAACGCGTAGCCATCCGCAGAATGCTTGCCGGCCTCCGGAGCGCACTCCAGCTGCCCTCGCCTCGGACGGTCGTCGCGCACGGCCTGCTGGCCTCCGTGCTGCGGTGGCACAGACGGACCTGGCGCGACGCCCCCAGGCAGGCCATGCCGATCTTCTTCGACGAGGTGCCCTGCCTGTACCTGGTCAGGATCGAGGACGGCGAACTCGGAGACCTCACCGCGACCCTGCTCGAAGTCCTGGCTGCGGAGGAACAAGAGACCGCCGCAGCGGGCGGATGGTCATCGCGGCCAGAAGACCAGCGCACCCTTGCTACCTTCGATGGACCATCTGTCCAGCTGGAGGAGACGAACTCCCATGCATGATCCCCGCGCCCTCATCGAGATGGGCTCCGAGGCGGTCCGCCGCCTCGCCCGCCGCGGCTACACCCTGGATCTCTCTGCGTTGGAGTCTCTTCAGTCCAGCCGATCCCAGCTCATCACTCACGTGGACGAGCTGCGGGCCGAGTCGAAGCGGGTCGCCCAGGAGGTCCAGCAGGCGGCCCGCCAGGGCGGCGACACCGAGACGCTGAAGGACCGAGCCCGCGAGCTCAAGGAAGAGATCCGGTCGGCCGAGGCGAAGCAGGAGCAGGCACAGCAGGAGTTGCGCGACTTCCTGCTGACCATTCCCAACCTGCCGCTCGACATCACCCCCGAGGGCAACTCGGACGAGCACGCCGTCGAGATCCGTCGCTTCGGCGCGCCGCCGTCCTTCTCCTTCGAGCCGAAGGACCACGTGGACCTCGGCGAGGCCCTTGGCATCCTCGACTTCGCCCGCGCCAGCAAGCTCTCCGGCTCCCGGTTCAGCGTCTCTCGCGGTGCCGGCGCCGCCATCGAGCGTGCCCTGGCGACGCTCTTCCTGGACCTGCACACCAAGCGGCACGGCTACGTCGAGCACGCCATCCCGTACCTCGTCACCCGGCAGACCATGACCGGGACCGGCCAGCTCCCGAAGTTCGAGGAGGACCTCTTCGCCACGGGCATGGGGGAACGCGAGCTCTTCCTGATCCCGACCGCCGAGGTCCCGCTCACCAACCTCTACGCGGACGAGATCATCCCGCCCGCCGAACTCCCCCTGGCGCTCACCGCGTACACCCCGTGCTTCCGCTCGGAGGCCGGCTCCTACGGCCGCGACACCCGCGGCATCTTGCGCCAGCACCAGTTCTCCAAGGTCGAGATGGTCCGCATCTGCGACCCCGAGGACTCCCAGGCCGAGCTGGAGAAGATGCTCAGCCACGCCGAAGCCTGCCTCAAGGAGCTGGGACTGGCCTACCGGGTCGTCCAGCTCGCCGCTGGCGACCTCGGCTTCTCCGCCCAGATCACCTATGACATCGAGGTCTGGCTGCCCAGCCAGCAGACCTACCGCGAGATCTCCTCCGTCTCGGACTGCGGCTCCTTCCAGGCCCGCCGCGCGGGCATCCGCACCCGGGACGAACACGGCAAGACCAAGCCCGTCGCCACCCTCAACGGCTCCGGGCTGCCCATCGGCCGCACCCTGGCTGCCCTTCTCGAACAGTGCCAGCAGCAGGACGGCTCCATCGTCCTGCCCGAGGCACTGGTGCCCTATCTCGGATTCCGCCGGATCTCGGCGGACGGAACAACGGAGGCATAAGTGTTAGTCGGCATCTGCGACTTCCCCAGCAGCTACACCTTCCCGCCCGTCGGCTACGGCGGGATCGAACGCTGGCTCTGGGCAGTGGCGGAAGGCGCCCGAGCCGCAAGCGCCGACGTACACCTCCTCGGCCCCGGCTGGAGGACCGACCTCGCAGACAACTGGGCGTTGCGCCCGGTCCGCCTGGAGGACCTCCAGCCGGGTACCCGGCAGACTCGTGACCTGCGTTCCACCGGCTACGACCTGCTCGTGGTCGGACACGAGTACCCGTCGCTCCCCGGGTGGCGCCGGGTCTGGGCCGATCTCAACTGCGATGTCGCGACCTTCCAGCACTCGCCGGTCTTCCGGCACGCCGCCGACGCCTTCGACGCGAACCGCTCCCGGCTTTACTGCTACTCGCCCGAGATGGCGGGGCTGTACGCCGCCCACGCACCAGTGCTGGAGCACGCGGTCCACCTCGGGCTCGGTGAAGCCGAACCTCCCGCCCGGCACGGCCGCGACCTCGTCTGGCTCGGCCGGATCGACGAGGAGAAGTCGCCGCACCTCGCGGTGCGCGCGGCCCAACTGCTTGGTCGGCGGATACACATCGTCGGACCTGTCTTCGACAACGACTACGTGCGCCGTCACCAGGCACTCTTCGCGGCTGATCACGTCAGCTGGGTCGGCGAAGTCGGAGGGGCGGCCAAGACGGCCGCGTTCTCCGACGCGTCGGTCTACGTCTACACCTGCTCACGAAGCTACGTGGAGGCCGGCGCCGCCGTGTTCGGGGAGTCCCTGCGTGCCGGCACGCCCGTCGCTGCGCTCTGCTGGCGAGACGGCACCTGTGCGGAGGCGGCTCTCTGCGAGACCACCGGAGCCGTTGCCAGAGTCGATCCTGAGCACGACGACGAGGACGCGGCCCTGGTGCTTGCCGCTGCGATCGAGCGGTGCCTGGAACTGGACGCGCCGACCGTGCAGGACATCGGCCTGAACCGGTTCGACCCCGAGCGACACTTCCGCGCCCTGGCGACCAGGCCGTGCTGACCGCGGACCCACCGTCGAGGCCGCTCGATCTCCTGAGCGACCGCCTCGGGCTCGGCACGCAGTGGGAGATCGAGCACGACGCCAACAGCCGCTTCGAGATCCGCCACCGCGACCGGGGGACGCCGTACCGTCCGGCCAGTCGACCGCTCCAGTGGGCTGATCTGCTGCAGCAGTTGGAGAGTGGCTTCCGTGCGGCGGGCGTCGCCCGTGCGAGGCCGCTGCCCATGCGGTGGGGCTGGGACACCGAGCTGACGATCTCCGCCGTCCAAGCGCTCGACCCCCTCCTCAAGGACGGCAAGCCGTACGTCTTCCGCCGTGGCTACCTTCCCCAGCCGGTTGTCCGACTGACCGGTGAGCGGGACCATGTCGGTGCTCTGAGGGAGGGGTTCCTCACCTCGTTCGTCAACATATCGCGCATCGAACCCGTCACTCGGACGGCCGAGTTCACCGAAATCTTCGATCACTGGCTCACAGTGCTGTCCGGCATCGGGCTCCACGCCAGACATCTCACCATCCAAGGCCGCAACGCCATCTGGCAACGCCGCGAAGTCCGCGGCCTCACAGTGCACTTCCGACACCTGGACCTTCCCATCGGTGACATCGTCCTGCTCTGGAATGCTGCGGATCCCAGCTGCATGGCGGTGGACCTAGGCTCCGGCCTTGAGCGCCTGGCCTGGGCTCGCACTCGTCGCCCGTGGTGGGAGCTGGCCTTCGGCCGCTTCGCGACGGCCGGTATGGACGCCGACGTGCTCGACGCCGTTCGAACCGCGACGCTGCTCGTCGGTAACGGCATCGCCCCTGCGGCACGAGGGGCCGGCGGGATACTCCGTCGTATCCTTGCCGGCGTTCCCGCCGACGCCGCACCGCTCGGGGTCAGCGCCCTGGTCCGGGCGAGCCACGGGTTCTGGAGCCTCACCTCACCGATGGCCCTGCCGTGGCCCGAGGTCGCCTTCGTCATCGAGCGCGAGATCCACCGCCGCGACGTCGCCTCTTCCAACTCTCTCCCCCTACCGCGGTCGAGCTGGAGCGACAGGACGTGAGACCCCGACGTGACCGGAACCCTCCGGCCGAGTTCCGACTCCGCTTCGCCTGGACAACGGGGTTCTGCTTCAAGTGTGAGGAAGTGACCCAGGTCGCCGAGTTGGGCACACTCACCGTCGAAGGCGAGACCGTCACACTCGCGGCCTGCCACCTCTGCGCCTGGCGGCTGGAGCGGCAGCACCACCACGCCCGCCAGGCCCACCTCCGCGCCCAGCTCGCCGGCGCGTGGGCTGACGCTACGAGACGAGCAGCAGCATGCATGTGAGGAGGGGACATACGGTCGGGGCCCAATAGCGCATCGCATCAAGGCTGCCCCTTCCCGGAATACGCTCATCACGGGCTGGGAGGTTCGACGTCCAACCTGACGGTTCGTCGCTTGCGTGAGAAAGGGCTGCTGCTGTGGCAAGCAGAAGACAAGATTCCGGCAGCGGCTCGGAGAGCCAGTCGGACTACGTCGGCCGCTTTCGGGCAGGGCGGCTGGTGAACAACCGACCGCAGGCGCTGGACGCGTGGCGCGTGACCATGGCTGTCCCGGACGTTGCCGCAGGTGTCGCGAGTCTGCTCGGTGGTGAGCCCACGAAGTGGGAGACGACGGCCGAGGACTCCTTGGAGGTGCTGACCGACTACGACACGGTGCGGATCATCGTTGAAGGACCATCCGCCGTCCAGGCCCGCATGCTGCTCTTCGGCTACAAAGGCCACGTACTCCACGACTGCGACGGCACCCGGTTGCTCGCGCCGGAGGCGGATGCCGGCAAGCCGTGTGGGTGTCCAGAAAGCATCGAGGAACGCAGGCTGGCGGCGAAGTCCGGTCGAGGCCCCATGCCCAGCACCAGCATCGACTTCAAGCTCGCCGAGAAGCCAGCCCTCGGGGTCTTCCGCTTCGTGAGCAGCTCTTGGGAGCTGGCCAAGACGGTTGCCGACTTTCAGCGTGCCCTGACCGAGGCCGGCGGCCCCACGACGTGCGACCTCGCACTTGAGCTGGTGGAACTCACCACCGCGTCCGGCGTAGCCGTTCGCTACCGGAATCCGACGGTCCGCGTGCTGGGTGATCCGGCGGCACCCCCTCCTCGCGCCGTCGTGAGGGCTGCCACGCTGTCGTCGCCTCCGCCACCCGAGTCAGTGGGCCCGCCCGCCCGGTCATCCAAGCCGCTCACGCGGTCCGGCCGCCCGGAGCTTGCGGAAGCGCGTCGAAGCTCTCGCCCCAACGCGAAGGAACCCGAATCCGCGAGTAGTGCCGAACCTAAGTGCACCCCTGGCGCATCCGAGGTCACTGCTCAGCCCCGTACCGCCGCCGGGGTGCTCTTCTTCGACGAGGACGACCGTGTCCTCCTCGTGAAGCCGACCTACAAGCCCGGCTGGGAGATCCCCGGCGGCTACCTTCACGCCGGTGAGACCCCGAGCGAGGGTGCAGCCCGGGAAGTCAAGGAGGAGCTCGGCATCACCCCGCCGATCGGCCGGCTGCTCGTGGCCGACTGGGCACCCCACCCCACCGAGGGCGACAAGCTCCTCTTCGTCTTCGACGGCGGCGTCCTCCCTGCCGACGAGCTCGACAACATCACGGTCGACCAGGTCGAGATCGGCGAATACGCCTTCCACACCACCGACCAGCTCGACGCACTCCTCATCCCGCGCCTCGCCCGCCGCGTCCACGCCGCCTGCACCGCCAGGACGCAGTCGGTAACCCTTTACCTGGAGCATGGCGCGACCCGTCCATAAGGGCCGCGCCATGACCGTTTCCTGCAAGGGGGAGTGCCTTCACTCCTTGGCCTTGGGGGCCCATTCCTGCGCGAACGTCTCCATCTGCTTGAGGACGAGGTCGACAGCCTCGCGCTCCTCCTCCGGCGGGTAGTCGAACTTCGCGAGGACCCGGCGGATACGACTGCGGAGCTTGGCACGGACCGGTTCGCGGGAGAGCCAGTCGACGGACAGGTTCTTGCGGATGTCGGCGACCAGGGCACGGGCGATCTCCGCCAGCGTCTCGTCGCCGCCTGCCATGAGCTCGGCCATGTCACGATGGGCGACGGCGTCGTAAAAGGCGAGCTCAGCGTGGTTGAGGGGCGGGTCGAAGCGCTCACCACGGCGGGCCTCAGCCGACACCTCCTGAGCCATAGCGGCGAGTTCGGCGATCACCTGGGCGCTGGTGAGCTGCTGGAGCATGTAGCGCTTCATCAGGTCGTCCAGGCGCTCGGAGAAGCTCTCGTGACGGACGATATTGTGCTTGGTGACCTCGCGCATCTTCTGCTGGATCATGCGGCGCAGGGCCTCGGCAACCAGGTGCGGGGTCTCGGAGTTTTCCAGCTTCCGCAGCTGTGCCTCGTTCAGGCGCGTGATGTCGAGCCTGCCGATGCCGGCCTCGGCGTACAGGTCGGTGATGTCGTCGGCGTCGACGACGGAGGCGGCGAGCTGTTCGAGGTACAGCCGGACCTCAGCGGTCAGCGGCTGGCCGGTAGCCTCGCGGTCCGCGGCGTCGAGCTTGACCATCCAGGCCCGCACCTCGGTGAAGAACGCGATGTCGCGGCGCCAGTCCTCCAGGTCCGCGCAGCGCTCGGTGATATCCCGGCTCATTGAGCACAGCCGGTAGAAGCGTTCCAGGCGGGCGGCGCTCTCCTTGAAGCGGGTGGAGAGCGGCTTGACGCCGGGGTCGACCTTGTTGCCGGTAGTCAGCGGGTCACGCAAGTAGTTGGAGACCAGCCGCAGAGCGCGCGTGCGCGGCTTAGGGTGGGCAGTGTCGGCAAGCAGCTCCTTCCAGTGGGTTCCCGCCAGCAGGCCCTTGATAGTGGTGAGTTCGTTCTTTACCTCGGTGATGGCGCGCTCGATGTCGGCGCCTAGGGTCTTGTCCTGCTGGTCGTTGGGCGAGTACTCCGCCAGCGCCTTGGTGAGGTTGTCGGTCAGCGGTGCGTACCCGACGAGGAGGCCGTCCTGCTTGCCGCGGAAGCGGCGGTTGACGCGGGCCAGGGCCTGCATCAGGTTGGCGCCGCGCATGGGCCGGTCCATGTAGATGGTGTGGATGGGCGGCGCGTCGTAGCCGGTGAGCAGCATCGAATGGACGATGAGCAGTTCGAGTTCGTCGTCGGGGTTCTTCGCACGGGCCTGGACGACCTTCTGCTGGGACTTGCGCAGGGCGTGCTTGCGCAGGTGCTCGGGGTCGGTACGGTCGCCGTGGAAGACGATCTTCATGACGCCCTTGTCGACATCGTCGCTCGCCCACTGCCGGCGGCGTTCCGCCAGCGCGTCGTACAGCCGGACGCAGATCTCCCGCGTGGCGCACACGATCATCGCCTTGCCCGGCCCGCCGATCTGCGGCTTCATCAGCTCGCGGCGCTGGTCCCAGTGGGATACCAGGTCGTCGGCGAGGGTAGCTATGCGGTCGGGTGCGCCATAGACGGTGTTCATGGTCGCTGCGTACTGCACGGCGCGGCGGCGCTCGGCGTCGTCCATGCCCTCGGTGAGGGCGTTGGCCTGCTCGTCGATGGCGTCCGGGTCGATGCCCGGTGGGAGCGACACGTCGATGACCCGCGGTTCGTGGTAGACGCGGACGGTCGCGTCGTCGTCCACGGCGCGCTTTAGGTCATAGATGTCGATGTACTCGCCGAAGACGGCCCGGGTGTCGGCCTCGGCCTTCGAGATCGGGGTGCCGGTGAAGGCGATCAGCGTGGCGGACGGGAGCGCGTCGCGCAGGTGGCGGGCGTACCCGTCGAGGCTGTCGTAGTGCGAGCGGTGCGCCTCGTCGACGATGACCAGGATGTTGCGGCGTTCGGACAGCAACGGGTGGGCTGCGCCGGCGGCCTTCTCATCTTGGGTGAGACCGAACTTCTGCAGGGTGGTGAAGACGATTCCGCCAGTGCGGCGGTTGAGCAGTTCAGTGCGCAGCTCATCCCGGGTGGCGACCTGGAGGGGTGCCTGCCCCAGGAGCATCTGGCTGTCCTGGAAGGTGTCGTAGAGCTGGTCGTCGAGGTCGTTGCGGTCGGTGATCACGACGATGGTGGGATTGTTCAGGGCGGGATGGCGGGAGACCAGCGCGGAGGTTTCCACCATCTCCTCGGACTTGCCAGCGCCCTGGGTGTGCCAGACCACACCGGCCTGCCCGTGGCTGCGGGACGCCTTGACGATGGCGTCCACAGCTTTCGTGACCGCGAAGTACTGGTGCGGCTTGGCAATCCGCTTGCCGGTAGAGGTGAAGTTGACGAAGTTCGCGGTGAGGGAGAGGAAGCGGGGCTGGTTGAACAGCCCGTGGAGGGCGAGGCTCAGCGCCTCTGCGCCGTCGTAGTCGGGCGCGTTGGTATCGACGCGGTCGCCGTCCTCGTCCACGTTCCACGGCGCGAAGTGCTCGTACGGGGTGAACGCTGTGCCGTACTTGGCGGTGATGCCGTCGGAGACGAGACAGAGGACGTTGTAACGGAACGCAATCGGAAACTCGGCGACGTAGGTCTGCAGCTGCGCGTGTGCGTCCTTGAGCGTCGCGTACTCGGCTGCGGCGCTCTTCAGCTCGATCACGGCGAGCGGCAGGCCGTTGACGTAGAGCACGGCATCGAAGCGGCGATGGTGGTCGCCGTCCATCAGGATGACCTGGTTGATGGCGTGGTACGTGTTCGCATCCGGGGAGTTGACGTCGAGTAGGCGCACGGTGGGCGCCTGCTCGGCCCCGAAGTCGTCGGTGTAGGTGAGGCGGATACCAGAGATGAGGTGGGCGTGCGCCTGCTTGTTCTCCGGGTACGCCTCACGGGACGCGGGGTCGGTCGCGATGCGGAGGGCCTCGCGGACGGCGGTGGGCGGAAGGTCCGGGTTCAGCCGTTCGATCGCCGACTTGAGCTCATCGTGCAGGATCAGGTCGTCCCAGTCCATGCGGTGCCCGGAACCAGGAGCGATGTCCTTACCGGGCAGGGGCTGCCAGGCGAGCTCGGCGAGCTCGTCCATGGCGAGGGCCTCCCACGTGGACTCGGTCATCTTGCCGTCGTACCCGGCGCTGTCGCTGGTCATAGGGCGTCCTCCACGATGCGCTCCGCGTCGCGGACGCGCAGCTTGCCAGCCATGAGCTGGGGAAGCAGGGTGTCGCGCAGGGCAGCGAGGGTTCCGGATTCCTCGATACGGGCCTCAATCTGCCTGTGTAGCGGGGAAAGGACTTCCTCAAGAGCTGATCTCAGCTCAGCCTCTACCGCCGGAATCACAACGTGATCAAATGTCTTCATGTTTACTGTCGAGAAAACTGTCCCGTGAGCGACACTCAGCATACGCTCTGACCCTGCTCGAACCAGATGAAATAGAACTGCCGAAGAGATCTCGCCGGGAGGAAATGCGTAGCACGACTGATTGATCGCCGTCGGGCGCATAACACGCGCTACGGCACCGACAGTGCCGCGGGCAGTCAAAATGACTGACTGCTTCGGAAGCGGCTTGGCGCGCGTGCTAGCGGCAGCTTCTTCCGTGATTTCTTCTTCGGTATCCGCAACAACGCCCGCTTTGGCGCTAGCCACATCCTTAGCCGAAGCCCAGGGAACTCCAGGGCCCCAGTACGAACCAACCTTGCGATCGGGAGTCCCACCAAGGACAGGCGACATGAACGCCGACATGGGAGCCAACCGAAGCCCTCGTGTGCGCTGCTCAAAGATCGAGTCGGCAAGCCGGTCAGCTGTGGCTGCGACGCGCTCGTTGATTGCGATCTTGTCGTCAAGCGCCCCGAGCACTGCCCCGATGGCCCGCTGAGCACCCAGTGCAGGAATCGCAGGGATTGGAAGCGAGCGCACCTGAGCCACTCGCAGGTGCGGGACCGTGGAGCCTGAGGCGTGGGAATGAAGGGTCGACTGTACGACATCGCCAAGGAGGAGATAATGCAAAAATCGCGCATCGGCAACACTCGAGTCGGCGCGCAGGAGCATCGTCCTCTGCCCGAGGCAAACCTCCATGCCTTCCTCGACTCTGCCCACTCGACCTACAGGGGCTTCTCTCGTCAGCACGATGTCATCTACACGCGGAACTGCACGAGCCGTCCAAGTCTCGAAGGTTTCCTGAGTAACCGGCTTAGCGCCCTGCAGTCGAATGCGCCCATCGATAATGTTCGGAGTTCCGATAGCGAAGGCAACGCCCTTCCCGTGCGGCGCCTCAGGAGGCGTGCGGTTCTTGCAGTCAACAATGAGTGCGCAGAGATCTTCTAGCGTGTGATTACTCATCCAATCCTCCCCAACTGCTCACGCACTACCATATCCAGACGTGCCGACTCATCAAGTTGCGCGAAGAGTTCCTTTGTCAGGCGTGCGACGCGCTCTTCCACCGGCTCGGCATCCGGGTCGTCCTCGACCTCAGCCGCACCGACGTACCGCCCCGGCGTGAGCACGTGGTCGTGCTTGGCGATCTCCTGCAGCGTGGCGCTGGAGCAGAATCCGGGGACGTCTTGGTATGTGATCCCCTTCTTCTTCGCCGATTCGGTGCCGCGCCACGCGTGGTAAGTGTCGGAGATCTTCTCCAGATCCTCAGGAGTGAGGATGCGCTCGGTACGATCGATCATGGTGCCCATCGCCCGGGCATCGATGAACAGCACCTCGCCGCGCCGGTCGGTCAGCGCCTTGGCGCCCTGCGGGGTCTTGTCTCGGGTGAGGAACCACAGGCATGCCGGGATAGCTGTCGTACGGAACAGGTTGCCCGGGAGGGCAATCATGCAGGCGACCAGGTCGGACTCGACGAGCGCCGCGCGGATCTCACCCTCGCCCGACTGCTTGGAAGACATCGAGCCGTTGGACAGGACCACACCGGCGCTGCCTCGGTCCCCCAGCTTAGAGACGATGTGCTGGAGCCAGGCATAGTTGGCGTTCGACTGCGGCGGGACGCCGTACGCCCACCGCGGGTCATCCGTCCTACGCGCCCAGTCGGACATGTTGAACGGAGGGTTGGCCATGATGAAGTCGGCCTTGAGGTCGGGCAGTTTGTCGTCGGCGAATGTGTCGGCCCAGCGGTCGCCGACGCCCTTGGGGTCGATGCCGTGGATGGCGAGGTTCATCTTGGCCAGGCGCCAGGTGCGTTCGTTGGCCTCCTGGCCGTACACGGCGATGTCGTGGCTGTGGTCGCGCCCTCGGTGCCGCAGCACAAACTTCTCCGCCTGAACGAACATGCCGCCCGAGCCGCAGGCCGGGTCGTAGACACGCCCCTCGTACGGCTCCAGCACCTCGACGAGCAGCCGTACCACGCTCGCGGGGGTGTAGAACTCGCCGGCGCGCTTGCCCTCAGCCCTCGCGAACTTCTCCAAAAAATACTCGTAGACCTCGCCGAGCACGTCCTGAGCCGGACGGTCGCCGTGCCCGGTGAAGCGGGCATCGCTGATGAGGTCGACGAGCTCCTTCAGGCGCTTCCGGTCGACATTGTCGCGGTTGAAGATCTTCGGAAGGACGCCGGTGAGGGCCTTGTTGGCCTTCATAACCTCGTCCATGGCGTCGTCGAGGAGCTTGCCGACGCCGCCCTCCGCGCTGGTCGCGTTCTCCGCGATGTAGTCCCAGCGGGCGGTGGGCGGCACCCAGAAGACGTTCTTCTCGGTGTATTCGTCCTTCTCCTCCAGGAATGCAGACCGCCGGTGCTCGGGAATCTCGGCGAGCTCGGGATCGGCGGCCAGTTCCGCGCGGCGCTCGGCGAAGGCGTCGGAGACGTACTTCAAGAACACCAGGCCCAGGACGAACTCCTTGTACTGGGCGGCGTCCATGGAGCCACGGAGCTTGTCCGCGGCCTTCCACAGAATGTCCTGAATCTCCTTGGTGCTGGAGACGCCGGGCAGTTCACCCTGGGCTGTGGTGGCTCGCTTGCGCGGGGGCATCGTTCCTTCTTCCTGGTCCGTGGGTTCGATGGGTCAGTCTGGCAGGGAACACGGTGGTACGTGCCGGGTATCACCGAAGGTGAGGGTGCCGTCGGCCAAGCCCGCGACGGTCAGTCGTCGTGCCTCGGCGAGCGCATCGGTCTGTGTACGCAGCATCCGCTCCCGACGCTCGCCCTCGGCCAGCAACGCGTCGAAGCATTCCACGTCGTCGCGGTCGAGATCGGGAAGCTCGTACTCCTCGATGCGGTGGGCGGGGCGTACGGCGCTGGGGCTGCGACCGGTGCCTCGGGCTGCTCCAAGTAAGGCGGCCAGCACGCGCGGGGTAAGCGGGCGCTCGGCGTGCGGGTTGACGCGCAGCACGCGCGCCGGGAAGGCGGCAACGCTGAACCCGTCGTGGTTGATGAACAGACCGAGTTCGGGTGCCAGGGTGTAGACGAGATCCCCCGGTTCGGTGAGCGCTACGTGCTCGTACGCCGTCGCCAGCACCAGCCGGTCGATGCACCGGGCCCCGACGGCCCTGCGTCCGGTGACCTCCTCGGGTCCGAGCACGACATGGTGGCCGCCTCCGGTCAAGTGCCGCTGTTCGAGGCGGTGGCCCTTGATCTTGGCGACCCGGCCCTCGGCAATCATCGCGCCGAGGGTGGTGCGCCGCGGACGCGGGCCGGTGCGGCGGACGACACCACCCCGGTAGGGGCCGTACTCGTCGTCGTACGACCTGGCCGCCTTGGCAGCGCGCTCCAGGCTGCCCTCGGCCTCGCCGATGAGGGCGGGACGCTCGGTAACCGTGCGGGCCAGGATCTGAGAGGCAGGCGGACCCGGCGGGGTGAGCGGGCCGCCGAAGGCGCGGTCCAGCTCGACGACGCGCACCGCGCGACCGTAGCGAGGGTCGTGGCCGTCAAGGGCACGGAAGCCTTCGGCACGCCACAGAAGGATGTCTTCGGCCAGCCGCATCCGTACCGCCTCGGACAGGGGCTCGGCACTGATGTCGGCGAGCAGCACGTTGCCCTCCGCCGTCGAGACCTGGCCGCGGGTGAGGACCCACAGCGCCGCGCGGTAGCCGGGCCGGTAGGGCAGCACGCCGCCGGGCAGGGCGACCACAGCCTCCACGACCTTGCTTCGCAGAAGGGCGGAGCGCAGCTGGGACTCCGCTGTACCGGGCAGAGCGTCGATGAGTGCGTCAGCCGGGCCCAGGGCAAGGGCAGTACAACCAGGACCGAGCAGGTCGGCGACGCGCTCGATGCCCTCCAGAGCGGCGAGCACCGACCGGTCTTCGCCGGGCTGGAAGGGAAGCTGGGTGACGATCAGGTCAGGATCCGCGAGGCTTTCCTCAAGAGCTTGGCCGACCTGGACGTCGAGCGAGAATTCGTCGATGCCGGCCAGCAGCAGGCGGCGCCGGGCGATACGGGCCAGCCGCTCGTCCGGGTCGGCGGCCAGGGCCGTGATGGCGTCGGGCGCATCGGCCTCGCGGATCAGGGCGACAAGCAGATCGCCCGCGCCGGCATGCGGATCGGCAAGCGTGACCGAGCCTTGTCGGTCGAGGCGGCCTCGCAGGTCGGTGAGATCGACGAGGAGACTCTGGAGCTCGGCGGTCAGGGCATCGGCGGTCAGCGCGGGCAGGCGGAGCCGGGAACGTGAGGCGAGCAGCCACTCATGCGCTCCTCGCTCTCCATAGGCGGCCTCGACGATGCCTTCGGCGAGGTGGGCGAGCCGGACTACGTCGGCACCGGCCGCCCGCAGCTCGCGAAGGACGAACTCATCCTCCGGGTCCATACGCTCGGCCCGGCGCAGGAGAGCAACGCGGGCTTCCTCGGGCGTGCTCACCGTCGCATCGTCGGCGAGCGGCCGCTCGTCCAGGTGGCGCAGACAAAGCAGGGCACCGAGGGTCTCGACAGTGCGCAAAGGGTCGGTTCGGTCGGCCTGGGCGGCGATGCCGTGGAGGACGATCTCTGCGTGCAGCTGCCCCGGCCTGGTGTTGCCCAGACCGGTGGCGATGAGCCACCCGACCACCTGCTGACCATCGAACAGCGGGTGGCCGGCGTCGTGGGCAGCGGGCGCCGGGAAGTCGGCGTATCTCCGACGCCAGGTGGAGACCACGGGCCGCTTGACCTGTGCCAGTTCCGCGATCTCAGCCATGGAGACCAGCAGCACACTGCCATTCACCATCGCGGTGCCGGGCATTAACGACTCGGCGGACATGGCACTGATCTCCTCTCTCGGCTGGTCGCGAAGCGGCCTGGGGTTGAGCCGTTCGCCGACTCTCGGTGCTTCGGATGCGGCCACTCTAGGACGCCCCCCTGGACGGTTCTGCTTGTTTGGCTGATAACCCTGGTTATCAAGCACCAACTGGTTTAAGTCAGGCCGGCATCGTCACTCTCGGATCGCACCACTCGTCGTTCGGACCAGCACCGCGGACCCCGCTGTGCCCCACCGCCTGTCGCACCGAGAGGAAGCCGCCCCCATGAGCCTGACCATGCCGACCGCCACCGTTGAAGGCATCCAGCTGACCGTGACCCCGTTCCGCCCGGATGCGGTGATCGGCACGATGGCACTGCCGACCCTCCTGCAGCTCGTGCCCTCCCCGAAGGCCGAGGAGGACACGCGGGCCCTGAAGTACGCCTCCGGCACCCTGCGCCGGCACGCTGAGGTGCGCGCACTGGTCCAGCGGATGCTGAAGGCGTCCCAGAAGGGCCGGAACGTCGTCTCGTACGCCTCCTACATCGCCTCCGGGATCAACGGTGACCACGGCTGCGCCTGGTCGACCCCGCCCATCACCCTGTGGCTGGACGGGCACCCCGGAGCCGTGAGCGAAGAGTTGGTGCCCGGCAGTGGCATCCGCACCGTCACCGTCCTCCCGGGTTCCCCCGTCGTTGCCATCGACGGCGAAACCCAGGTCACCGCCTGGCACGAGCTGTATGACAACCCGGAGCGCTTCGGAACTACGTACCAGAAGCTGAGCGCTGTCCGGGTGCCGTTCGAGATGTACTTCGGCCTGAGCGTCGAGGACGCCCGGCAGATCTTCTACGACCGCAACGTCGAGGGCGTCCCCGTCGCCAAGAACCTGGCCATGTCCATGGACCAGCGCGACATCGGCACCCAGCTCGCCCACCGCGTCGCGAGCGCCGTCAAGATCGAGCACGACGGGAAGATCATTCCGTTCGCCAAGCTTGTTCAGGCCCGCAAGCGGCAGCTGACGAAGACCGATCCGGAGGTCGTGACCCTCTCCGCCCTCCGAGCGCTGGTGATCACCAGCCTGCACGGGCGGCGGGGGCTCGGCCTGTCGTCCGCGACCGTGCATGAGGACGCCCTGCCCGAGGGCGTCACCACCGAGCACATCGAGCAGCAGCTCGTTCCGCTGCTCTCGCGGCTCATCGCCCGCCTCTACCCGCACTTCGCCGCCCGCAGCGCTGTGTCCGCCCCGGCCGTCCTGGCCGGCCTCGGCGTCGCCGCTCACCAGGCCACCAGCTGGGCCGCCTCCGGTCAGCGGCTCACCGAGGACCAGCTGACCGGCCTGCTGGATTCCGTGCGCTGGGAACGGGACGCCCGTTTCTGGGACGGCATCGCTGCCAGCGCGAATGCCGCTGGCGTCCTGAACTTCGGAGGAGGCGCCAAGGACGCCGGCGGTCGGGTCGCCGACGCCCTGCTGCACCCCGAGACCGAGTACGGACGCAAGGTCCGCGGCTGGTAATAGGGTTGCCAGTCCAGGAAGTTGAGTCGGAGCTTTACGGGCCAGGGGGCACAGTGTGAGTGAGATCGCCAAAGCGGTAGCCGAACTCGAGGAGCAGGCCGCCGAGGCTCGCGAGCTTCGGCGAACCGTCGAGCGTGTGGAGACCGAGATCGCCGACCATCTGGACGAACTTCACAGCATTGGCAGTGAGATCCTCGACCTCCATTTCGACCTCGACAACCAGATCGCCGAGCACGATTACTCGGCTGTCGAGCAGGCGGTTGGAACCCTCGGGGGCCTCGTGAACGTCGCTGAGATCCTTCCCAAGATCGACGCGGTCTTGCTGCTGACCGCGCTCCTGGAGGGCACACCCACCCCCGACCTCTCGGTGCCGACCGAGCTGTTCAAGGCCGAGGAAACGCCTGCCTTCGAGCACCCGCGGCTGACCCAGGAGGACCTCGACCGCCAGTTCCAGAACGAGATGGCCGACTGGTCGGAGCCGGACGAGCAGGATGACCAATGGGCTGAGGAGCACTGGAGGGCCGAGCAGGAAGCCATCCGTAACCGTGCCCACAAGGCCGGCCTGCACCTGATGGAGCTCTTCGACCACATCGGAGACAACCTCTGGCCCGAGCTCGTCGAGTCAGTCGAGGCCGGCCGGCGCGACGACGCGGTCCGTGCGCTGGCAGCCGCCGCTGCAGCAGCGCGCGACGCACGGCCCGCGTACAAGCTGTACGAGGTCAACCTGTCGATCCAGTACGAGGCAGACCCGTCATCGCTCGGGGCGATGGGTGAGTTCCTGTCCGGCTTCGAGACCTGGCTGTTTTCGCAGAAGGACTCGTAGAGGCACCTCGAGCCTCCGTCCTACCGGCCACCAGGCCTCGGACTGGCCCCCGGTTGACGCCAACGCTGACGCCAACCGTCCGGAACGATGGCGCCCGACGGCAGCCTTCTACGGACGGCAGAAGGGCCCAAAGCGGGGCATCCCGACGCCCTGGCTTGGCCTGAAAAGCGGAAGGTCGCCGGTTCGACCCCGGCCCTGGCCACATCGCCTGAACAGGCACGATGCCCTCGAAGCAGCTCGCTTCGGGGGCATTTTCGTGCCGTTTGACGCCCACGGCGCGGCGGACGGTCACTCCCCAGGGATCCATAGCGCCGAGTTTCAAGCTCATCAGCGCTACTATGCATGCATGGCTACAGTCCAGATCAGAAACCTGAACGACGAGGCCTACGCGATACTGCGTCGGCGCGCGGACGAGTCGGGACGATCGCTACAGGAGTATCTGCGGCTCCGACTCGAGGAGGAAGCCGCGCAGCCCACTGTCGAGGAAGTGCTGGCTGCCGCCCGGGAGAACCTGTCGAGCAGCGTCTCGATGGCAGACATCCTCGCCGCACAGCGGGAGGGCCGGGGCGAGTGATCGTCGTCGACAACTCGGTACTCGTGGCAGCGCTGGTGGATCGGGGCCCTGTCGGCAAGGCCTGCGCGAGCCGGATCTCCGGAGAGCGCCTCGCCGCCCCCGCGCTGATCGACGTCGAGGCCGCGAGCGCGATCCGCGGACTGCTGCTCGGCCGGAAGGTCGAGCCCGCCGACGCGGATCGCGCCCTCCGACTGTTGCCGTCAGTGCCGATCCAGCGCGCCCAACACACGGAACTCCTGCCGCGAATCTGGGAACTGCGAGGCAACTTCACCGCGTACGATGCCGCCTACATCACTCTTGCCGAGCACTTGGGTGTGCCGCTGGTCACCGGCGACGCCAAGCTACAGCGAGGCTCCGGTGTGCGGTGCGTCATCGAAGTGATCAACTGACGGCACGTGCAGTCACCGGGTGCCGCAGCCCGACCTGACACACCTTCGGGGGCGGCGACCGCCTCGACCGGACCACGCTCGTTGGGTCAGCGGTCGGCCAGCAGCGCGCTCGCCAACGCCGATGCGGTGCTCGGTCCCTTGCCGTGGCGCGGTCGCGCTCCGGACAGTGACGGCATGCGCTTGGGACCGCGGTCCTGGCGGGCCTTCTCGACGACCGTCGTCCCGGTCTCCGCCTCCAGCACGGGGGCGTAGCCGGCAGCCCGGAGCGCGGCAAGGGTTGCTTCGGGCTCACCCGTGCTGATCAGCACGGTCGGCGCGATCCTCCGCAACCCGAGCTTGGCCAGCGCACGGGCCTTGGAAAGCTCCAGCACCAGTGCCTCGTCGTCGGAGCGGATGCAGCAGGCTGAGCGCACCACTCGCATCCGGCCGTGGGTCCGCGCGGTGTCCTTGATCAGGTACTCCAGGGGCTGCGGAAGCGGCCGCCCGCCCTCGGAAACGTCGGCCAGCCGAGCCAGCAGGTCGGCGGCGTCCCATCCGGAGTCCAGCGCCCGGCGGACCGCCGCAGGGGTGATCCGCCACACCACGGCATGGCCCTCCGACTCCCGGTCCGCACAGGCGGCCAGCAGGTCGGTCAGCTCCGCTGCGGCAGCTCCGGCGACCACGGCCGTAAGATCCGCCTGGAACCGGGCGGTGGTCTGCGGCGCGGGCAGCAGCGCGTCCAGGGCCGCGGACAACTGCCGAACCGCGTCGTCCAGAGCAGGACGGTCGCGCAGCGCCGGCCCGGCGCCCGGAACGGCTGGGAAGTGGCGGTGTGCACCCGCCCTCAGGAGCCCGAGCACGGCGTGCCCGAGCGGAGTCAGCGCTCCGTGGGCGACGACCCCGAGCAGCTCTGCCTCCGTCAGAGTCGCCTCGACCCGCTCCGCCTCCCACGAACCTTGGGCGAGGGCAGTCGGACGGAACCAGGCCGCCGTGGCGATGAGACCGGCGAGAGCGGTCGCCCGCGCGTGAGCGGACTTGCCGGTGGCGACTCCGCGCCCGGCCGGGAGGGTGGCCAGAGCCTCCAGCACGGCATAGCGCAGATCGACAGCCTCTCCGTCCTCCGGCGTGACCAGCGCGACCGGGGTGCCGTTCTCGTCCGGCCAGTAGCTGAACACCTCGGGCACCACCGCCCAGGTGGCGACGAGAGGCAGCAGCCGCTGAGCGGGTGGAGCCGCCAGCCACTCGTCGTACCGCTCGGTGGGCAGCATCCGGGCAGGTGGCTGGGGTTCCGGCCGACGCGCGCGGCCCCGCCCTCTCGCCGGGGCCTCCGGTTCCTCGGCGCAAGGGGTGATCAGGTCCGCGTTGTTCGCCAGGTCGAGCCACAACCGGGCTTGTTCCTCCGGCATGCCGGCCGCCTTCGCCAGTCGGCGGGTGTCCCGGACTGCTATCCCGCCCGCCTTGCGCACAGCGAGCGGCTGCACAGCGATCTGGCGGAGCATCAGTTCGACCCGGGAGGCCGCCTCGGCCAACGCCGCCTGCGCCTGGCCCTCGGCTGCACCACCCGGGATCTCCACCGTGCCCTCGACCGGGGGCGGGGCAGGCTGGTAGCTCGGCGCGCGGTCGTGGTCGCGCAACGCGTCGGCCACCTCGCGCGGCAGTTCCACCAGGTCCTCATCCACCGGAACGACCAGGCCGCGAGCGGCCAGCCAGTCCGTGCCGGGATCTCCCGATCCGCCTTCCCGGAAGGTGAACTTTCCTGCGGAGCCCGGGTAGAAGCCGCCGCCGTACCGGGAGACGAAGCAGTGCGTGCGCAGCAGTGGCGGGCCCGGAACCAGTTTGTCCAGCAGGTCCAAGGCCGCGGGCGGCGCCTCGGCGGCCATGGCGCGCACGCGCTTCGCATCCCTGAGCACGTCCACGATCTGCCGCTGCGCCTCGTCTCGAGTCCGCGCCTTCGCGAGCTCCAGCCCCTGCGCGATGCGGTGGATCTCCGGAGCGTTGAAGGCCTCGGTGAGCAGTTGTTCGGCGGGCCGGCCGTAACCGCCGCCTTCGCCCGCCTGACGGTGGACCAGGATCGGAACGGTGAACCTACTTCCGGACGAGGGCAGCACCAGGGCCCGCTCGGTCAGCCGGGACAGCGCGGCCTCAGCCGCGGACCGACCCGCGCCGTCGAGGTGCAGGAATCGGAAGAGCTGGTCCCGGGTCACGGACCGGTCAGCGGGGTCGACCGCAGGTTCGTCGAGCCGCGGTGAACGGCCGCCGTAGCCCATGAACAGGTGATGAGCAGACGGGACGGCCGGTAGCGGACCGTGCAACCGTTCGGCCAAGGTCGCCACAGAGAACAGCAGTTGAAGGTCCCCGAGGCTGATCTCGCTCAGCCCCAGGGCCGTCGAGGCGTCCGTCAGCAGGTGGACGGCCAGGTCGGTCAGGCTCGCCACCCTGGCCGCGTGGGGAAGTTCTCGCTGCTCCAGCAATTCCGTCAGCTGCGCAGGAGTACGGTCGGCCAGCCAGATCGCAAGGCTTCGTGCTGCTTTCACCGCACCAAGCGTAGCGAGCCGCCGGCGGGGACGGGACCAGAGGTTTGAAACCCGGGCCCCTTCCGCTGCGGCTCGCCCAATGTCGGCAAGAGCCGCAATCCCGACCTGACGTACCTGCCGGAGGATGCACTCACGACCAGGGACAACCAGGTTCCTGCCGAGGTTGCGGCGATCGCCGTCGAACTGGTCTCACCGTCCAACCCGGAGAACGACTGGGTGGGGAAGGACGGGACTACCCGCTCATGAGGATCCCTCTCCGCCTCGTGATCGACGCAAGGGAGAAGGCGGTCACCCTCTTCAGCCGACCCGACGGCACGAAGTACCACCGCCGCGAGGACATCGCGTTCGGCGAGACCGTCCACATCCCGGAGCCGTTCGACTTCGAGCTGATCACGACCGGCCTGCTCCCCTGCTGAGCACACCCAGCACCTGCGAAGCTCCGCCGCTTGACGCCGACGCTGACGCCAACCGGCGTGCACGATGACGTCCGAAGCCGCACTTCTGCAGACGGCGGAAGCGCTCAAACCGGGGCATTCCACCGCCCCGGCTTGGCCTGAAAAGCGGAAGGTCGCCGGTTCGACCCCGGCCCTGGCCACATCGCCTGAACAGGCACGATGCCCTCGAAGCAGCTCGCTTCGAAGGCATTTTCGTGCCGTTTGGTGCCGACGGAACGGCGGACGGTCACCTTCCTCCTTCCCGACACGGGTACGTGACGTACTTCCGGCTCTTCGCGGCAACCTTTCCGGCCTCCGCGGCCACTCAGTGGTGTCCGGCCAAGTGGTTCGGTCAGATGCGACGGCTGAAAGAGAGCACAGACGTGTCCCCTGAACGAGAGCACAGAGATGTCCCTCGCCCACCCGACGTCGTCAGTGGCGTCGCACGGGCGGGCGGCCACGGGCGCGGAGGCCGTCCGTCGCATCGCGCCCGCCGGCTGTACCAGCGCCGGGGTTTCTGGGCGGCTGTCGGCCTGGCGGTCGTGGGCGCCTCCGTGGCCGTGGTCAACACGGCCTCGGCGGGCACCGTGTCCGTGGACACGAACCCCTGGTACCTGCTGGTCAACCGCAGCACCGGCCAGGTGCTGGACGACTACGGCTACGGCGCGTACGACGGCGCCCCGGTGGTGCAGTGGAGCCGCACCGGCGAGGCGAACCAGCAGTGGAAGTTCCTCGACGCGGGTGACGGGAACTACCGGCTGCAGAACCGGTACTCCGGAAAGGTGCTGGACGACTACGGCTGGTCGAAGGCCGAAGGCTCCCAGGTGAGGCAGTGGCGTGACCTGAACGGCACCAACCAGCAGTTCCACCTGGAAAAGTCGTCGGACGGCTACGTCCGTCTGATCAACACCTTCAACGGCAAGGCCGTCGAGGTCCCGCTCGGCTCCAAGACCGACGGGGGCCAGATCGCCCAGTACCACGACTGGAACGGCGCCAACCAGCAGTGGCAGCTCGTCCCGGTCGGCAGCGCCGGAGGCACCGCCGGAGGCCCCGGGAACACGGGGGGCTCCGGCAGCAGCGCCACGCCCGCCAAACCCGCCACGCCGGGCGGCAGCGCTCCGACGAGCCAGGCCCCGAGCGGTAACCACCCGGCGTCGGCACCGCCGGCGGCTCCGGCCGGCGGCGGCAACAACTCGGCGAAGAGTTTCATGGGCAGCAACACGGTGCTCATCGGCGGCTCGATGTCCGACGCATCGGCGAACGCCGCGCCGTTCGACGTGCAGTACGCCTACGTGCACAGCCAGCCCGCGCCCTCCTCGGACTACTACACGGCGGCCCGCTGCCAGGACGGGTGGACGGGCTGGTGGGGCTGCTGGAACGGCAGCACCACGGCGCCCGGCACGTACGTGACCTGGCGGGACGCCAAGGCCGCTCAGGAGACCTACCAGGGCAAGCCGCGCCCGCAGAAGTTCCTCTGGACCTGGTACTCGCTGCGCGACCTCGGCGACGCGGCGGGCCAGGGCGACGGTCCGGGCGAGGTCCAGGCCATCAACAGGGCCGACCTGCTCACCCGGTACCTGAACGACTACCGCTTCTTCCTCCAGAAGATCGGCACCTCGCACGACATGATCGACCTCGAGCCCGACTTCTGGGGCTACGTCCGGTCGCTCGGCGACCCGCACCAGGTCGCCGCACAGGTCAAGGCCGCGGACCCGACGGACTGCGGATCGCAGGAGAACAGCGCCGCCGGACTCGCCCAGTGCCTGATCTCGATGGCGCACAAGTACGCTCCGAACACCGCCGTCGGAATGCACCTGTCCTGCTTCGACTGGCAGCAGAACACCCCGCAGTGCGTCAAGGACTACGCCCACCTCGGCGCGCAGAACGCCGACTTCCTGGCCACCGACGTGTC
Organism: Kitasatospora sp. NPDC059648; assembly: GCF_042734825.1. Classification (NCBI taxonomy): domain Bacteria; kingdom Bacillati; phylum Actinomycetota; class Actinomycetes; order Kitasatosporales; family Streptomycetaceae; genus Kitasatospora; species Kitasatospora sp. NPDC059648. Next base: position 112,605 of record NZ_JBHWDU010000018.1, read on the forward strand.
GGACCGCGACGCGGGCTGGTACGCGCAGCCCGCCCACGGCGGCCTCGACAAGTTCTGGACCGACCAGAAGGCCGCCGCCCAGCTGTCGTTCTACAGGACGATGGCCGAGTCCGTGGGCAAGCCGGTGGTCCTGTGGCAGATCCCCGTGGGCAACATGGCGCAGAACAACACGCTCAACCACTACAAGGACGACAAGGTGGACTGGTTCTTCGCGCACATGGACCAGGTGGCGAACGCGCACATCGCCGGTCTGCTCTTCGGCGCGGGACAGCAGGAACAGACCACGGCCGAGACCGACGGCGGAAACCTGATCAACAAGACGATCGCGTACCACAACTCGGGCGGTGCAGCGCTCAAGTAGGCGGAGGAACGACTGTGGCCCCGCCCTTTCGGTGGGGCCACGGTCGTTCTCAGCAGGTGTCCGCGGGCGTCCGCGGTATGCCCGGGCCTTCCCCACGAGCCCGGAGGAGCGGGGCACGGCCCGGTCGGTGGTGGTGTCAGAGGGCGGGGAAGGCGGGGAAGGTGCAGGTGGGGGCCGTGCCCGGGCTCTTGGTGGTGGTCAGGGTGACGTCGGGGCCGGACGGGTGGAGGTTGGTGTTGCCGGCGGTGATGCGGGCGTTGGCGGCGGTCGCCGTGGTGACGTCGAGGTTGACGTGCTGCAGGGTCAGTTCGAGCGGGCGGGTCCTGTCCAGCCCGACGAGGATGGATTTCGCTCCGCCCGGGGAGTGGGTTGCGGTGACGCCGTCGACGGTGATGCCGGTGAACCAGGGGGTGTTGGGGCCGCTGCCGCCGGAGTAGTGGGTGTCGAAGACGAGCGGGGCGCGGACGGCGTCGAGGCAGGTGTTCAGGTAGGTGACGCGGGTGACCCTGCCGCCGTTGGCGGGGGAGCTCTTGATGCGGATGCCGGTGCTGGAGCCACTGGTGTTGCCGAGGGCGTCGGTGCCGGTGAGGGTGTTGTCGCGGAAGAGGACGTTGGTCACGCCGCTGGTGGTCTCGCTGCCGATGGAGATGCCGTGGGTGCCGTAGAAGTGGTTGTTCGTCACGGTGATGTTGCTGCTGGACCTGTTGCCGCCCTTGATGGCGATGCCGTCGTCGCCGTCCATGATGGAGGAGTCGGTGATGGTGACGTTGGTGGCGCCGGCCGGGTCGATGCCGTCGGTGTTGCGGGCGGTGGCGGGGGTCTTGATCCGTACGCCCCAGGCGGTGAAGCCGTTGCCGCCGTTGTAGACGACGTGGAAGTTGGGGGAGTTCAGCAGGTCGACGTGGTAGAGGGTGAAGTTGTCGGAGTCGTCGGCCTGGATCAGGCGGGGGTTGTTCTGGGTGGAGCCGGCCTTCTGGGCGTCGGTGGCGAGCTGCCACCAGCTGGTGGTGGTGCCGAGGACGGTCTGGTCGCCTCGGCCGTCGATGCGGCCCTGGCTGCCGTCGGCGGCGCGGACGGCCTCGATGCCGGCGTTGGCTCCGGCGACGCTGATCAGTGGTTTGCAGCCGCCGCCGGAGGAGGCGAGGGTGCCGCAGCGCGGCTTGCCGCTGACCTGGTAATCGGCGGGGTTGCGTGAGCCGTAGAGGGTGACACCACTGTCCAGCAGCAGGACTTCGCCCTGGTGGACGGCCAGCGGTCCGGTGAGGAAGGCGTTGTGGCCGGAGTCCGTCGCCTGCAGGCGGACGGCCACGGTCTGCTGTCCGGTCTGGGCGCAGGTGTCGAGGGCGTGCTGGATGCGGATCGTGTCCGGTGCGGTGGTTTCGCTGCCCTGGTCGGTGGCGCGGGCGGGCATGGTCCGGGCGGCGGGAACGGCGGCACAGACGGTGGTGGGCAGTGCGGGCTCGGTGACGTGGCGGGTGTCACCGGTCGCCGTTCCGGCCGGCACGGTCGATCCGGTGCCGTGCGAGGCCGCGACCGGGTTCCAGCCGTCGGTGCCCGCGAGGTACGCGGTGGCGGCGCGTTGGCCGCTGCCGTCAGGGACCACGGTCAGCGTGTGGGCCTTCGGGGTCAGGGCCGCCTGGGCGGCCAGGGGGACGGTGGCACCCATGACGGCGAGGACTCCGGCGGTGGCGAGCACGCGACGGGTCGCCGGGCGTCGGCGGTGTGTGTGTCGGTCGAGATCTGGCAACGGTCCGTCCTTCTGGAGCGGCGGCCCGCGGACGCGGGCCGGATTCTCCATCAGTTGCCGCCGGTGCACGAAGGGTTGCCGGTGCGAGAGCGTGTGCTCCTCCCAGCCGGGCGCGCCGCCTCCGGGTGCACGTCTCACCGCGGGGAGGACAGGTGCCCCTCGACTGCGAGGGCGCCATCGGAGTCCGAGGCGTCCGCACGGTAGGTGTCGTCCCTCGGATCCCGCGGGCCCGTGGCGTGGTTGTACTGGGCCGCGAAGACGTGCTGCCCCGGCGGCACCGTGCAGCCGGGCTTGAGCGTCCAGCGGTAGATCAGCGCACCGCCCTGGTCCTGCACGGTGACGGTGAACCAGTCGGCGGGGAGCGTCTGCCAGTAGCCCGTGCTCTGCACCCCTCCGGTCTGGGCGATCCGCAGCTCGACGGTGAGGGTGGCGAGCGGCTGGGTGGTCTTGAGCGTGAGGTTGCTCTGCGCCCAGTAGATCGTGCTGTGCGGGTCGACAGAGCCGTCCGATGACAGCGCTCCCTGCCGGGCCTGCGTGCTGCCGGACGGTGACCGGCTCGGATTGCCCGTCGGCACGGCCGAGGCCGGGCTACCCGTCGGCACGTCCGGGGCCGGCCTGCCCGACGGTACGTTCGGGGCGGAGCCACCCGTCGGCACGTTCGGGGTCGGTTTGCCCGTCGGCACGGTCGGGGCCGGGCTGCCGGTGGGCGGGACGGAGGGCGTAGGACTCACGGTCGCCGTCGCGGTCGATGTGGGAGCGGTCGCGATGTCGGGCCGTGGTGGCGACGTCCGGACCACGGCGGCGACTGCCACGCTGACGGCCACGATGCCGGCCGTGGCAACGGAAACGAGAGCCGCCTTCGGCCAGGACCGCCTCACCCGGGGCCCGTGGTGGCGGGTCGCGGCGGGTGTCATGCCGCGTTCCATCCGGGCCTGGATCCGGGTGCGGTCGGGCTGATGCTGCTCGGCGGCATCGCGAAGCAGCCCGGCGACCTCCTCGTTCAACGACCGCTCCTGCCCGTCACCAGTTCTCCGGCCGCGCGTGCGCCCAGCATCCGTTCCAGCTCGGCCATACCCTTCGAGGTCTGGCTCTTCACCGTACCGACCGACACTCCGAGAGCCAGCGCCGTGTCCCGCTCCGACAGGTCGAAGGCGTGCCGCAGCACCACACACACCCGCTTGCGGAACGGCAACCGCGCCAAGGCCGTCCTCACGTCCACCACGGCAGCCACGTCCGGATCCTCGATCCGCTCCGACCGATGGGACCAGAACAAGGTGATCCGCCGCCTTTCGCGCACCGAACTCCGGATTCGAGCCCGAGCCAGGTTGGCCACGACGCCCCGCGCATACGCGAGCGGCTGCTCCGCTGCGCGCAGCCGGTCCCATCGCCGCCACAGAGCGAGCAGCGCATCGGCTGCCAGGTCGTCGGCCGCATCCGCTTCGCCTGTCAGGAGGTGGGCGAAACGGGACAGTTCGGCGTAATGGCGTTCGAAGAATCCATGGAACTCCGCGGACGCATCATCGAAGGGCATGTCCGTCGGCAGCCTCTCAGTGCGTTGTTGGCGCTCACATCCGAAAGCGGGGGAGCGGAAGCGTACCAATCGGTAGCCGGCCCGGGTTTCGCGCCGCCGCCGGGACCGCCGCAGGCGCCCTCGCGGCCCGGACCGGCTTCGCCCCGACGGGACGAGGGCCGCGCCCGTCCGCTCGACGGAAGATTCTCCTTCCCGAACGGCAACCTTCCCGTCCGCCGCGGCAACTGACGGGTAACCGGGGCATTAGACGGAGGCCCCCAGCGCCAGAAGGACAAGCCTTTGCCAGTTCAGAACCGCTCTCATCGCCGCCGTCCGGCAACCCGCCGCGTGCTCGCCGTCGCCGTTGTCCTCGCTGCCGTGGGGGCCGCCGTACCCCTGGTCGCCCAGGCCGCGTTCACGTCGAACCCCAGCACGCCGACCACGCTGGGCGCGGGGGCGGCCGGCAGCGGCCGCTACTTCGGCACGGCGGTGGCCGCGGGCAGGCTCGGGGACTCGACGTACTCCACCATCCTCGACCGGGAGTTCAACGCGATAACGCCCGAGAACGAGATGAAGTGGGACAGCACCGAACCCTCCCGGGGCTCGTTCAACTTCCGCCCCGCCGACGCGATCGTCGACCACGCCGCCGCGCACGGCCAGAAGGTGCGCGGCCACACCCTGGTCTGGCACTCCCAGCTGCCCGGCTGGGTCGGCTCGATCAACGACGCCAACACCCTGCGCAGCGTCATGGACAACCACATCACGCAGGAAATGAGCCACTACAAGGGCAAGATCTACGCCTGGGACGTGGTGAACGAGGCCTTCGCCGACGGCCCCAGCGGCCAGCACCGCAGCTCGGTGTTCCAGAACGTGCTGGGCAACGGCTTCATCGAAGAGGCGTTCCGCACCGCCCGCGGCGTCGACCCCGGGGCGAAGCTCTGCTACAACGACTACAACATCGAGAACTGGTCCGACGCCAAGACCCAGGGCGTCTACGGCATGGTCAAGGACTTCAAGTCCCGTGGCGTGCCGATCGACTGCGTCGGGTTCCAGAGCCACTTCGGCGCGGGCGGCCCGCCGGCGAACTTCCGGACCACGCTGTCGAACTTCGCCGCACTCGGCGTGGACGTCCAGATCACCGAGCTCGACATCGCCCAGGCCCCCGCGAGCGCGTACACCGACACCGTCCGGGACTGCCTCGACGTCGCCCGCTGCACGGGCATCTCGGTGTGGGGCATCCGCGACAGCGACTCGTGGCGCGGCGGTGAGAACCCGCTGCTGTTCGACGCCAGTGGCAACAAGAAGCCCGCCTACGCCGCAGCGCTCACCGCCCTCGGCGGCAGCAGCAGCGGTGGCGGCGGCACACAGGGCGGGGGCATCAGCTCCGGCACCGTCTACTCGCTCTCCGCGGCGGTCGGCGGACGCGTCCTGGACGAGCCCGCCGGGCAGAACGGCAACGGCACCCCGCTCCAGGTCTGGGACGCCAACGGCGACGCGGCCAACCAGCACTGGCGCGCCGACCGCAACGCCGACGGCTCCTACACGTTCACCAACCTCGCCAGCGGCCGGGTCCTGGACGAGCCCAGCGGCCGGACGGCCAACGGCACGAAGCCGCTGGTCTGGGACGCCAACGGCGGTGCCAACCAGCACTGGCGTGCCGACCGCAACGCCGACGGTTCCTACACCCTGATCAACGTCGCCAGCGGCCGGGCACTCGAACTCCCCGGCGGCCAGAGCGCCAACGGCACCTCCGTCCAGGTCTGGGACTCCTGGGGCGCCGCCAACCAACACTGGAACCTCGGCTCGTCCGCACCGACGGCCGGCGGCACCTGCACCCTCCCGTCGACGTACCACTGGTCCTCGACGGGCGCGCTGGCGCAGCCGGCGAACGGCTGGGCCGCCGTGAAGGACTTCACCGACGTGGTCTACAACGGCAAGCACCTGGTCTACGCGTCGAACGTGAACGGCTCCTCGTACGGCTCGATGATGTTCAGCCCCTTCACGAACTGGTCCGACATGGCCTCGGCCCCCCAGACCGGGATGAGCCAGGCCGCGGTGGCGCCGACGCTGTTCTACTTCGCGCCGAAGAACATCTGGGTCCTGGCCTACCAGTGGGGCCAGTCGCCGTTCGTCTACCGCACGTCCAGCGACCCGACCAACCCCAACGGCTGGTCCGCGCCGCAGCCGCTGTTCACCGGCAGCATCCCGGGCTCCGGCACCGGCCCGATCGACCAGACCCTGATCGCCGACGAGCAGAACATGTACCTGTTCTTCGCCGGTGACAACGGCAGCATCTACCGGGCGAGCATGCCCATCGGAAACTTCCCGGGCAACTTCGGCTCCTCCTACACCACGGTCATGAGCGACTCGGAGAAGAACCTCTTCGAGGCCCCGCAGGTCTACAAGGTCAAGGGCCAGAACCAGTACCTCATGATCGTCGAGGCCCGCGGCGCGAACGAGCAGCGCTACTTCCGCTCCTTCACCGCCTCCAGCCTGAACGGCTCCTGGACCCCGCAGGCCGCCACCGAGAGCAGCCCCTTCGCCGGCAAGGCCAACAGCGGCGCCACCTGGACCAACGACATCAGCCACGGCGACCTGGTCCGCAACAACCCCGACCAGACCATGACCATCGACCCCTGCAACCTGCAGTTCCTCTACCAGGGCAAGTCCCCCACCGCGACCGGCTCCTACGACCGGCTGCCGTGGCGGCCCGGTGTCCTCACCCTCCAGCGCTGACCCCGCCTGGTCCAGGGTGATCGCGATCGGGAACGGCCCGCCGGCGCGTGGACGAGCGGTTCACGCCGCGGGCCGCTCCACCCGCTGACCGACACCCACCGCATCGAGGAACCCCAGCCGTGCGTCGGCCGGGGTTCCTCTTTCGTGGGCCTTCATCGCGGGGGGCCGAAGCGCAGCCGCAGCGTGCGAACGGTCCGGGCATCTTGCCGATCGGACGGTTCACACCGCCCCGGCTCGACCCCCGGCCCCGCCCATAACGCCTGACCGGGCCGCTACTCCCCTGCCCCATCCTCCGCCTGACCGCCCCTCACCGGGGGAGCCGGGCGGTGAGCCAGTCCGCGGTGGCCGGGAGCCAGTCGGGGAGGGCGGTGCCGAGCAGGTGGTTGCCGTGCGGGACGAGCAGCAGTTCGGCGTTCGGGGCGCGCTCGGCGAGGACGGTGGCGTTGGTGACGCCGGGGATGCGGTCCTCGCCGCCCTCGACCACCAGCAGCGGGAGGGTGATCGTCGGCGCGAGTTCGGTCAGGTCGAGCCGGTCGGCGAAGGCCCGCGCCGCATCCGGGCCGCCGCAGCGCTGGCCGAGCGTCTCGGTGACGAACGGCACCAGGGCCGCCCAGTCCAGTCGGTACGGCCCGCTGACCGCCACCGCGGCGCGCAGCCGCGGCTCGTGGGCGGCGGCCACCGCCGCGTAGTAACCGCCCAGGCTGAGCCCGACCACGGCGGTGCGGCCGAGGTCCAGGCCGTCGTGCGCCGCGAGCGAGTCCAGCGCCCGGCCCACCACCCGGTGGTAGTCCGGCTCCGGCGCACTGGTGGCGGCCAGGACGCCCTGCCCCGGCCCGTCGATCGCCAGCACGGCGACCCCCCGGGCCAGCAGCGCGTCGGCGAGCGCGTGGAACTCCTCCTTCCCGGAGTCCATGCCCGGCACGATCAGCACCACCGGGCCACCACCCGCCGCAGGCCGGCGCAGCCAGCCCGCGAAGCCCTCGCCCTCGACCCGCGCCGCCTCCGGCTCCAGCAGCGCCAACGACCGCCGCATCGCCTCGTCGGCCTCGTCGGCCAGCCGGGCGGCGCCGGCCCGGTCGGGGTGCGGCATCAGTCCGGCCGCGTGGAACCAGCGGGCGGCACTGCGGTAGGCGCCACCAGCGGTGACCGTACGACCCTCGGCAGCGGCGGCCCCGGCCGCGGTGGCATACCGGCGCCCGACGGCCCCGAACGCAGCCGGCCAGTCGCGCAGCGAACCCAGCGCCCCGGTCACCCGGTCGTACTCGTACATGTCGAGACCGGCGCCGTGCGCGCGCGGTCGGGTCTCCGCGACGAACGCGGGCAGCAGACCGGGGGTGTCGACGAAGGACACGATGGGGGTCCCTTTCCAGCAATCAGGCGACGGTCAGGACGGCCTTGCCGCGGATCCGCCGGTCGCGCAGGTCGGTGAGGGTGGTCGCGGTCCGCTCCCAGGGCGCGACCAGGCCGATCTCCGGGGTCAGCCGGCCGGCCGCCGCCAGACGCACCAGCGTGGCCAGGTCCTCGCCGTCCGGGACGTCCGAGTCGGCGTAGTGGAAGTGCCGCAGGGTGGCCGACTCGGGGCCGGAGAAGAAGTCGAAGAAGTCCAGCGTGGCCGGCGTGCGCGAGGCCTGTCCGAACCAGACCAGAGTGCCGCGCCGGGCCAGCCGGGCCAGCGCCAGCGGCAGGTTCGCCCCACCGGTGGACTCCAGTACCAGGTCGTACGGGCCCCGGGCCTCATCCAACTCGTGCACCACCTCGGCCGCCCCCAGCTCGGCCAGCCGCCGGCCCCGCTCCGGAGAAGCGGTGACGACGGTCAGCTCGGCCCCCGCCGCCGCGGCCAGCTCGGTGAAGTAGTGCCCCACCCCGCCGGACGCCCCGGTCAACAGCACCCGCCGCCCGGCGACCGCCCCCACCGTGCGCAACAGCCGCAGCGCCGTCAGCCCCGCCAACGGCAGCGCGGCCGCCCGTACGGAGTCCACACTGTCCGGCAGCTCCGCCAGCGAGGACACCGGCACGCACACGTACTCGGCCCACCCCGCCGCCGGCGGATGCCCCACCACCCGCCGACACGCCGCAGGCCCCGTCCCGTCAGCCGCAGCCTGCACCACCAGCCCCGCCACGTCCTTCCCCGGCCGCCACCCGTCCCTCGGCGCCTCCAGCTGAAACGTCTCCCCCCGGTTCACCGAGAACGCCTCCACCTTCACCAACACCTCCCCCGGCCCCGGCCGCGGCTGCTCCACCTCCGCGAACCGCACCGGCTCCCCCGCATCCCCCGTCGCCACCAGCGCCTTCATCCCCACTCCTCACCTCGTCGGAGCCCCCACCCCACCGCCCCCGCCACCCCCGGGTCCAACAACCACCGGACGGCAACGACAACCCCCGGCTGTCACCCCCACGCACCCACCGCCCTCCTCCCCCTCCCAGGACGCACGGCCCCCTCCACGGGCGCGCGGGCGACGCCCCGCGCGCCCAACACACCCCCTCCCCCACACCC